>JAILBD010000184.1 GCA_024681275.1 Erysipelotrichaceae bacterium | reverse complement strand
GATCGGCTGCGTCGCCAAAGCGGCACCGATGCTTCCCCTGTTGTCATCGTTCATCATGTCATTGAGCCAGGCGTTGTAACTGGCATCGTTGCCCATCGAACCGAAGAACGACATCAGCGCATCGGCCAGAACGACTGCCGTCCCCGCGACGATCACCACGCTCATTGCAGCGGCAGGCTCGCCTTTCGTGATGAACTCCGTCGTCCCGAAAAGGATCGTGAAAATGCCCCAGAGGATGTAGCCGATCGCCATGAACGGCTTTCTTTTGCCTTTTCTGTCTGACAGTGTGCCAAACAGGAAAGTCGATATCGTCGTCGCGATCGCTGAAACAGCCACCATCCAGGAGATGATGGTCGGATCCTTGGCGATCTTGGCATAAACGAAGGTGTTGAACCACTGATTTTCGATATTCCAGCAGAGCTGACCGATCAGACCCAGTCCCCAGACCAGGACCCAGAAACGGAAATTTGATGATCTTTTTTTCATATGCATGACCTCTTATTTCTATTTTATTACTGAGACCCTAAAAAACATAAAAAAATCCATCTTCTCTGTGAAGACGGACTGTGCATGACATGGATTTATAAACTTATCCGAGCACGAACTGGGCGATCATGACAAGAAGCGGCAAAGACAGGATGGAAAGGATCGTCGAGATGCAGACATACTCGACACCCTTGCGATAATCCTTGCCATACTGCTGGGCAAAGATGGCCACATTGGACCCGACCGGACAGGCCGCAGCCAGAAGGATGGCCAGTTTCATCTGCCTGCTTCCGAAAGGGATCAGACGGAAGACCAGGACCGTAACAAGCGGGATCACGATGAGCCTCGCCAGGCTGACCAGATAGGGATCCTTCTGCTTCATGATCTTCAGCAGATCGCTCTGTGCCAGATAGACGCCTGATACGAACATCGCCAGCGGCGTGTTGATGGCCGAGATCAGCGAGAAGATGTCACGCACGATGAGCGGCATCTTGACTCCTGAAGCATAGATCAGGACGCCGATGATCACCGAGATCACGATCGGATTGCTGATGATCTTCCTAAGATCCATGACGCTTCTGTCATCCGTCATCGTATAGACGCCAAAGGTCCATTGCAGGGACGAGACCAGGACGATCATGACCGAAATGAAGAAGACTGCCTCGTTTCCGAAAGTCGCCTGGACCAGCGGAATGCCGATGAATCCGGCATTGGAAAAAGCTGCGGAAAACTCGGCGATGCGATCCCTTTTGTGATAGAAGAGATACGCCATCACGATGGAAAGGATCATGCAGATCAGACACAGCAGCATCGACTGCAGGAACTGCACCGTCTTCTCCGCCGTCTTTTCGATGCAGAAATTGGAGATCACCACGACCGGTATCGCCACATTCAGAAGAATCTTTCCAATGTCCCTGCTTCCCTCATCACTGATCAGACCACGTTTATAGGCAAAGAATCCGATCCCCATCAGCACGAACATGATGAAAACCTGTTTGATCAGAACGGTCAGTATCGTCATAGCATTTTCTCCTTCATAAACAGAAGTATTATAACACTCAAAAGAAAAGCTGCACACCGTGCAGCCATCAGATCAGTCTCAGATCTGATCGATGATATCCGAAAGATACCCATCCAGATATCCTCTGGCCTTCCCGATAAGTCCTTCCGGGATCCCGAAATACGCTTCGGCGATGCTGCCGGCAATGGCGGCGATCGTATCGGAATCCCCGCCTATCGAGACCGCGTTGCGGATGCAGTCTTCAAAGCCCTCCGACTCCAGAAAGGCCTCGATCGCCTGCGGAACGGAACCCTGACAGGTCACATCGAAAGAATAATCCTCCCTGATCTCATCCAGAGTGAAATCAAGCGCATAGAACCGATCTTTCACATAGCTTCTGATCTCGTCCTTCGTCTTTCCTTCCCTGGCCAGCCATATGCAAGCCGTCACAGCCTGGGCTCCCTTGATCCCTTCTTCATGATCGTGGGTCACAGCCGCACATCTCTTCGCCAGCATCAGCGCCTCATCCAGAGAGGAAGCGATCCAGGCGCAATGGGACGTGCGCATGGCCGAACCGTTGCCGAAGGAATGATAAGGCTCTTTCTCGTTGCGCATGATCCAGTAGTAGAACCTTCCTCCGAAACCGCAATAAGGATAATTCTGCCCGATCTCATGCATCCAGAAGAGAAGCTGATCCTCAAGATCCGCATATCCCTTTTCCTTGCTTGAAGACAAGGCCTTGGCCACGGCGATCGTCATGACGGAGTCATCTGTAAAAGAATCCCTTTCCGTGAACAGGTCGAAATCCTTCTTTTTGATATTGTCGAATTCAAACCTCGAACCGGCGATATCGCCTATGATCGCTCCATACATCCTATTTCCCCTTTCTGCTTCTGAAATCCTCGTCGATCTCCTCTTTCCAGTCGTCAGAAACGCAGCC
>JAILBD010000173.1 GCA_024681275.1 Erysipelotrichaceae bacterium | reverse complement strand
TTTGCCGATCTGCATCGTCGGATCCAGAGAAGTCATCGGATCCTGGAAGACCATGGCGATATGCTTGCCGCAGAGTTTGTAACGGATCTCCTTCTGTGACATCCTGGCCAGATCGCATTCGACCAGCTGGCCATCTGTATCTGTATAACGGTACTTGATCGAACCGGAATCGATGTGACCGTTGGAATCCAGGATACCCATCATCGTTTTGACGGTGACGGACTTTCCGGAACCGGACTCGCCGACGATCGCGACCGTCTCACCCTGGAAAAGGTCGAAACGGACACCACGGATCGCCTTGACGGTGCCGTAATTGGTCGTAAAAGATATGTTCAGATCTCTGATCGAAAGTACTCTTTCGTTTTTATCTCTCTTAAACTTTGCCATGCTTTCACCTACTTATTCAACATCTTCGGATCGAACGCATCTCTGAGACCATCCGCAAAGAGGTTGAAACACAACATCAATACACCCAGCACGACGACCGGAATGATCAGGATATGGGAATAAGTCGTCATCGACTTATAGCCGTCAGAGACCAGGGAACCCAGGGAAGCCAGAGGTGCCGGAACACCGAGACCCAGGAACGACAGATAAGCCTCCAGGAAGATCGCGCTCGGAATGGAGAACATCGAAGTGATGATGACCTGTCCGAAGATGTTCGGCAAGACTTCCTTGAAGATCAGCCTGAACTTGGAAGCGCCAAGCGTCGTGGAAGCCAGGATGTATTCCTGTTCCTTGACCTTCAGGACCTGCGCTCTGGCGATCCTTTCCATGCCGATCCAGCCTGTCAGGATCAGTGAAAAGATGATCGAAGAGATGCCCGGTTTGAGCACCAGACCCAGCAGGGTCACGACGACCAGCGTCGGAATGCCATTGAGGATCTCGGCAACGCGCTGCAGAAAGAGATCGACTCTGCCGCCTACGAAACCGGAGACCAGACCGTAAACCATGCCGATGAAGATATCGACCAGGACCGCCGCAAAAGCGATGACCAGCGAGACCCTGGTGCCCGCCCAGACGCGGGTAAAGATATCCCTGCCCTGCGTATCCGTACCGAACCAGTAATAGACATCTTTGACACCCTTTGCCGCATACTGATCATTCCCTTTGAAATAGCCATCGGCAATGCCGAACTTCTCCAGGAAAGGGATCCTCGGAACCAGACACTCCTGATTCAGATTGATCGACTTGTAGGTATGTTCATTCATCATCGGACCAAACAGTGCAAAGAAGATGATGATCAGAATGATCACTGCGCCGATCAGAGCGCCTTTGTTTTTTGAGAAGTTGCCCCACACATCCTTCCAGTAGGAAGTGGACTTGTAGGTCTTGTCGATGAGTTTCTCACCTTCCGCATGAGCGAACTCAAAATCATCATCATGATATTCATGGTTCATTATTTCGCTCATTTAACCCTCCTTCGAGACCCTGATCCTCGGGTCGATCACACCGTAAAGTATGTCAACGAAAAGCATGACGGCAATATACATCAGTGAATAGATGAACGAGCAGGCGATCGTGACATTGTAGTCATTCTGCTGGATGCCGCTGATCATCAGCAGACCGATGCCGGGGATACCGAAGATCCTCTCAATGACAGAAGAACCCGTCAGCAGATTGACCAGAAGCGGACCCATGACCGTGATGATCGGGATCAGCGTGTTGCGCAGAGCGTGACCGATGATCATCTTGTATTCCTTGACGCCCTTGGACTGGACCAGCTGGATGTATTCGGAATTCAGGACATCCAGCATTTCCGACCTTGTGAACCTGGCGATATTGGCAGTCGGCGAAACCGACAGAGCCAGAGCAGGCAGGATCAGCGACTTGAACGGCATCGTCTGATTGTAAAGGATCGGCAGCAGCTTCAGTTTGTAAGCGACATAATAGCACAGCAGCAGCGCACAGACATAGGAAGGAACACTGACGCCGATGACCGAGATCACCGAACAGAGATTGTCGATCCAGCTGTTGTGGTTGAGTGCCGCCAGGATACCGAGGATCAGACCCATGATCGTTCCAAAGATCATAGCCATGGCGCCGACGGCGATCGAAATACCTAAACGCCCTTTAATCATGTCTGAAATCGCGAAGTTCTTGTTGATGGCATAGGAGACGCCAAGATCTCCTGTCAGCATGTTTTTCAGATAAAGGAAAAAGCGAACGAGCAGTGGTTTATCCAGACCATATTTCTGATAAAGCAGAGCCAGTTGCGCTTCCGTCAGTTTCTCATCATTAAAAGGTGTACCCGGCATGAGGTCCATCAGCAGGAACAGAACCAGAATGATCACCAGTAGAGTCGCGACTGAGATCATGACCCTTTTCATTATGTACTTTTTCATATACACGCTCCTTTCATAAAACAATAGAGCGATCAAGCCGACTCGATCGCTCTAAAGTTTCATTCTATAAAAGATCAGCTTTTATTTGTTGACTACGATATGACGGTAGCTGTCAACTGCGGCAGAGTGGAATTCAATGCCGGAGATCTTCGGGCTGATGATCATAGCTGCGCCAGCCTGGAACACAGGAACGACTGCAGCATCTTTTGAAACGAGTTCAACTTCAGCAGCAAGGAAGTCTACCCATCTTGCAGCAGCATCCGTAGCACCTTTGCCTCTTTCAGCATCTTCGACCAGAGCGTCATAGACCGGTGAATTGTAACCGCCATCGTTGTTTGAAGAGTTGGTCGAAACGAACAGATCCATATAAGTCTGAGGATCGCCGTAGTCAGGACCCCAACGAGTCAGCATGACATCATAGTCATGAGTGTTTGTCGTGCCAGCCAGATCAAGTCTTTCTTTCTTAGGCTTGCCATTGAGGTTGACAGTGAAACCGGCCTGCTCAAGGTAGAACTGGATACGTTCTGCAGCCTTGATGATGGAATCACCTTCGTCAGTGCCATAGAGCAGTTCGAATGTGACATCGTGGCCCAATTCTTCAACAGCCTTCTCGTAGAAGTCTTTTGCAGCATCCGGATCATAAGCTGTGACCTGACCCGCATCAACACGGAAGTCATCACCCGTATCAGGGTTGGAAGCCAGACCGATTGGAATGATACCGCCTGCAGCAACTGAACCATCGTTCAGAACTCTGGCGATGTCTTCTCTGTCGATCGCATACAGCATGGCCTGTCTGACATTCACGTTGGAAAGGTCAGCCGCACCTGTACGATCATGAACGTTGTTGCCCATGTTGATGGACAGATAGTACATGTAACCGGCAAGTCTGTTGACGAAACCTTCGACATCCTTGTTGGCGTCGACCTGTTCGCCTGAAAGCGAGACGTTGTCGAGGTTGCCTGCTTCATATTCCATCAGAGCAGTCTGCGTATCCGTGATCTCACGGAACACGACCTTCTGAGCATACTCGTTGGCATATTTTTCCGCATTCCAGTAATCAGGGTTCAATTCAAACTCAAATGAATAACCGGCAGTCCAGGAAGTCATCTTGTAAGGCCCGTTGAAAAGCAGATCATTGATCGACAATGAATACTGATCGCCCTTTTCAGTGACGAATTTCTCATTCATCGGGAAGAATGAAGGGAAAGCTGTCAAAGCCACGAAGAAGCCTGAAGGTGAAGACAGATGAACGACGAATGTCTTGTCGTCGGTTGCCTCATAGGATTCTACGCAAGCCGTTTCCAGGATCCAGTTGTAATCGGAAGCGGTATCCGGATCAACCAGTCTGTTCCAGCCAAAGACAAAGTCGTTTGCAGTGACAGGATCGCCGTTTGACCACTTCGCATCACGGATGTGGAAAGTGTAAGTCAGACCATCATCGCTGAGATCATAGGATTCAGCCATATCAGGAACAGCATTACCGGCAGCATCCAGTTCCATCAGACCGGAAATGCACATCGTTGCAGCGATGAATGAAGTGCCA
>JAILBD010000154.1 GCA_024681275.1 Erysipelotrichaceae bacterium | reverse complement strand
AAGCAGAAATGGATCGATCATGCTTTGAAAAAAGGCTTTGACAGCTTTGAGATCTACCAGAACAAGATCGAAGAAAAGAACATCACATACTACGAACGCGAGATGGAAAGCTACGTCAAGTCTCACGTATTAGGCACTGCCTTGCGCGGACTGTACCATGGCAAAATGGCCTCCATTTCCACGGAAGATCCATCTGATGAAAACATGGAAAAGCTCATTGCGACCATGATCGAACAGGCAGAAGCCACGACATCCGCTGACAGCGGCATCATCCTTGAACCGATCGCCACTGAAGAAACGGTCAAGGAAGACCCTTTCATCACGCCGGATGTCTCCAGGATCGACCAGACATTCAAACAGATCGAAGACAGATTCCATGCCTACGATGAAAGGGTCTTTCAGGTCACCGACCTCTTCTATACGGAACAGAACTCATCCAGAGAGATCAGCAACTCCCGTTCCATGCATGTCAAGGACGCTTCGAAAGTCCAGGCAGTCGTTGCAGGCGTAGCTGTCAAAGACAAAGATGAGATCAAAAACGCATACAATATCGAACTGCTCTACGATATCGACACATTCGATACGGATGCATTCGTCAAGAAGACTGCCGACAAGGCTTTGAACAAGCTGCATGCCTCCAGCATTCCGAGCGGGACTTATCCCGTCATCATCGACAAGGATGCCATGGGATCTCTGTTCACAGCCTTTTCAGGGATCTTTTCCGGTGATCTGATCGGCAAAGGGATCTCTCCGCTCAAAGACAAGCTGAACGAGAAGATCTTCTCCGAAAAAGTATCTGTCATCGATGACCCAAGAAATACCGATGCCTTGATGATCTGCAACTACGACGATGAAGGCTATCCGACCTCAAAGAAGACGCTGGTCGATGGCGGGATCTTCAAGACAATGCTTCACAGCACCAGCTCGGCGATGCGCATGCAGATGGAAAGCACAGGCAACGGCTTCAAACAGGGCTATGACTCCCCTGTCGGCGTTCGTCCTTACAACTGTTACATCGTTCCGGGTGAGAGATTCTTTGATGAACTGCTCAAAGAGATGAACGAAGGTCTGGTGATCGAAAGCTTCCAGGGACTGCACGCCGGCATCAACCTGGCAAGCACCAATTTCTCTCTGCAGTGCAACGGCTACTATGTCAAAGACGGAAAGCGCGACAAGAGCGTCACGCTGATCACGGCAGCAGCCAATTTCCTTGAACTGATGAGAAACGTCAGGGAAGTCGGCAACGATCTGGAATGGAAGACCAATACGATCGCCTGCCCGAGCATCCTCTTCAACGGGATCGCCATCAGCGGAGAGTGATCCAAAACAAAAACATGACGAGCCATGGAAACATGGCTCTTTCTTTTCCCCTTATCTCTTCTTGCATCCGAAAAGAAAAACGCCCTGAACAGAGCGTCTTCGTATCATTCCCTGTCTACCCTTATCTCCACCTCATCAGCGGCAAAGCTCTTCCTGATATCCTCACATATCTCCTTTTCGATCTTGAGATCATAAGGTATGACGACATCCAGGGAATAAGAATCGGTCTTCTTGTTGTAGTTGAGATCGTGGAAAGAGATCCTCTCATCGTATCCTTTCAAAAGATCTTTGACAGCCTTTCTGTATGCTTCGATCTTCTGGCTCTTGCCTACCGGATCAGGATGCAGCGTGATCTGCACACCGGTCTTCTCAAGGATCGCCTTTTCCATCACATCCAGAAAATCATGTATCTCAAAGAGGGTCTTTTTCCCATCCACCTCGACATCACAGCTGCCATAGATGTTCCCCGGACCATAGGCATGCAGACGCAGATCGTGGTAACCGGAGATCTCGGCATCCTGTTTCAGGATCTCTTCGATCTTTTCATAAAGCTGTTTGTCTGCCGGCTGGCCTAAAAGGACCGAAGTCATCTGCAAGAAGATCCTTGCTCCGCTGGCGATGATGATCAGCGACACGATAATGCCGATGATCGAGTCGATCGGAATGCTGAGAAGCGGACCCAGCAGGTAGCCTGCCAGGATGACGCCTGTGCCTGCGACATCCGCCAGAGAATCTGCTTTCTGGGCTTTCAAAGGAGTCAGAAAGCTCTTCCGATACA
>JAILBD010000041.1 GCA_024681275.1 Erysipelotrichaceae bacterium | reverse complement strand
CTGAATCTTGGATCAATACGCATTTGCTCTTCTCTTTTCTGTTTTTATTCTAGCACAGTGAGAAAGAGGCCAAACCTCTATGGGATATAATAAAGATGACAAGGAGATTTCATCATGAGACAGGAAGAACTGATCACTCAGCTCAAAGAAAGAGACATCAATGAAGAAGTGAGCTTTTCAAAAGGCGGGAAATACTTCAAAAGTGCCAGGAAGTTCTACAAGGGTCTTCAGGACGGAAAAGCCAGCGAGATCAACTTCTTCGAAAACACCATCGTCCTATTCGATGAATGTGAAAGACCCGACAGGGAACCTGACTTCGGATCCCCCTCCGGCAGCTGTTACTGGTACAGCGAAGAAGGTGTCATCCGGGGTTCCGACCACTGGGGCTGCGGAGTCGGCAACTGTGACTGGGCCTTAAAGACCCGGAAAGGCGAGACGGTCTACGGTCATTACTGGAAATACACGCGCAACTTCGCTAGACCCAGATTTGGCTTTGCCAAATGGGAAGACTTCCTCTTCAAAGCCAGGCTCATCGAAATAGGCGGCAAGGAAGTCGTCACGACCTTTAATAACACCGTCGGCAGAGATCTGATCGGCGTTGAAGGAAAGACCTACCTGAGAAAAGTCATCGAAGTCTTCGAGGAGGTGGAAAATGTCTGAGATCCGGATCCTTCTGTCAACTGACGTTCACGCCTACATCTACCCATACAGCTACGCGACCGGCGAAAACAAGGATCACGGCTACGCCAAACTCGCCCACACGATCAGAAGGTTCAGGGATGAGAACACCATCGTCATCGACAACGGCGACAACCTGGAAGGATCCCCGTTCGCCTACTTCCATTTTGAAAAGAGAAGAGACCAGAAGAATCCCTTCACCAAAGCCATGAACATGGTCGGCTACGACTTCTTCAACCTCGGCAACCACGACTTCAATCACGGTGCCGGCATCCTCATGGACCACATCAACGGACTGCAGATGCCCTGCATATCCGCCAACATCCTCTATCAGGGAAAGCCTCTTTCGAAGTCCTATCACCTGATCAGAAAAGCTGACAGGACCATCGCGATCTTCGGTGTCGTGACCCAATACATCCCGAACTGGGAAAAGCCGGAGAACATCGAAGGATTCGAATTCCAAGACGCCTTCGAGACCGCAAAAGAGATCGTAGCGAAGATCAGGGAAGAGGAAAACGCCGACTACATCGTCGGCATCTACCACGGCGGCTTTGAAAAGGACCCGGACAGCGGGATCGAGACGGAAGCCCAGACCAAGGAGAATGAAGCCTATAGGATGTGCACGGAGATCGAAGGTCTCGACATCCTCTTCACCGGCCACCAGCACCGCGAGATGACCGGCATCCTGAACGATACGGTCTATCTGCAAAGCGCCCACGAGGCAAGACAGCTCTCCTGTGTCCTCATCGACACCGAAACAGGAAAGATCGAGCCATCCCTGATCAACGTCGACGATGTCGCCGATCAGGACTTCCTTGACACCTTCAGGGAAGAAGAAGACGCCTGCCAGCAGTGGCTCGATACGCCGCTTGGTTCCAGCAACGTCGATCTCAGTGTCCCCGACGAATTCGACGCCCGCCTGCACAAAGGCCAGGTCATCACCTTCATGAACAAAGCCTGCATGGACGCAAGCGGTGCCGACATCTCGGCGACCGCCCTCTTCCTCTTCGCCAAAGGCTTCAACAGACAGATCACGATGCGCGATCTGGTCTCGACCTACGTCTTTCCAAACACTCTCGTCCTCAAGAAAGTCAACGGAAAGATCATCAGGGAATACCTGGAAAGATGCGCGCAGTTCTGGGATATCGAAGACGGAAAGATCATCGTCGAAAAGTCCTGCGACTTCCCGACACCGCAGTACCACAACTACGACATGCTGGACGGAGTGGAATACACGATCAAAGTCTCTGATCCAGTCGGAGAACGGATCATCGAACTCACGAGGAACGGCATACCGGTCAAAGATGACGACGAATTCACCCTCTGCATCAACAATTACCGGGCAGCCGGCGGATCGGGATTTGGGATGCTGTCAAGTGCGAAGACCATCAAAGACATACAGATCAACGTCGTCGAGATCCTCGCCGACTACATCAAAAAAGTTCAAGTCATCGACTTTGAACCCGTAAATAACATAAGGGTCGTGATCTGATCACAACCCTTTTTTATTGATGATATCCACCAGCTGCTGATTGTTCCTGGTGCGTATGAACATCTCGATCAGGGAATCCACCGAATCGTCGCGATAGTAATCCAGCAGGTCCTTTCTGATGATGTTGACAGCCCTGAGCTCATCGGAACTCAGAAGCAGATCCTCCCTTCTCGTACCCGACTTCGGGATATCGATCGCCGGGAAGAGCCTTCTTTCCTGCAGCTTCCTCGAAAGGATCAGCTCCATGTTGCCGGTCCCCTTGAATTCCTCGTAGATCACATCATCCATCTTGGAACCCGTATCCACCAGAGCCGTCGCCAGGATCGTCAGCGAACCCCTCTCCCTGGTCTTTCTCGCCGCGCCGAAGAAGCGCTTCGGCATGTACAAGGCATTCGGATCGAGGCCGCCCGAAAGCGTCTTGCCCGAACTTGCTTCGGTCAGGTTGTAAGCCCTGGAAAGTCTGGTGATCGAATCCAGAAGGATGAAGACATCCTCTCCCGCCTCGACCAGTCTCTTGGCATGTTCGATCGTCATCTCCGAGACATATTTGTGTCTGGAAGGCTGCTCATCGAACGTCGAATAGACGATCATCACATTGTCACCCCTGACGATCTCCTTGATGTCTGTGACCTCCTCCGGTCTCTCATCGATCAGAAGGATGATCAGATGGCCGTTTGGACAGCTTCTCAGGATCGACAGAGCGATATCCTTCAGGATCGTCGTCTTGCCGGCCTTCGGAGGTGAAACGATGAGACCTCTCTGACCCTTGCCGATCGGCGCGATCAGATCGACCACCCGCATCGCCAGCGATTCTCCCTGCCTCTCCAGCCTGATCCTTTCATCCGGAAAGACAGGCGTCAGATCCTCGAAGGAGACCCGGGAACGGATCATGTCCGTATCCAGATAATTGATCTTGTCGATATAGATCAGGGCACCATAGCGTTCGCTTTCCCGCGGTTCCCTCTTCTTGCCGATGATGTGATCGCCCGTACGCAGACGGAACTTTTTGACGAAAGTCGGAGACACGAAGACATTGTCATCCCCGGTCTCGAAATTCTCTCCCCGTATGAAACCATAGCCGTCTTCCATCACCGTCAGCACGCCGCTCACCGGCACGGAAGGATCTTTTCTGACCTCTGCGGTATCCTTTTCCTCTGTCCCTTTCTTTCCGAAAGTCCTGACTTCAGAAACCGGAGCCTTCACTTCTTCAGTGGGCTTTTCTTCTGAGACTTCTTCCTTGCTCAGAAGAAAGACGATCTCATCCTTCTTCAGACCGCTGACTTTGATATCCTTTTCCTTGGCCAGCTCCTTCAGCTCGTTCAGCTTCAGTTTTTCCAGATCTTCCTTATTCATCATGTGCCTCAGCCCTGAAATAATCCGCCTTCTCTTCACAAAGCTTCAGCGCAGCGATCAGATGTTCATAACCGTAAGGCTCATAGGACTCTTCGCCCTTCGTCACATATTCCTTGTCATCCCTGATCAGAACGGTCTTCCATTTCACCGCATCTTCGATACCGGAAAGCTCAGGTCCATAGACCCTGTCCCAGCTCTCGATCTTTGCGGAATCCACTGCTTCGATAAAAGCCTTTCCCGTCGATTCTGAGAGTTCGCCTTCCTTGCTCTCAAGCCCGGCGATCGTGGATTCGATCGTGTATCTGATGATCCCATCCTCATTGACCGCAGCAAAAACATAACGGCCGTCCAGACAGTCAAAACAGTATTCAAGTCTATTCATAATTTTTCTCCTTCGGGGTATATCTAGATAAGAAAGTGTAAGGCTGATCGACACCTTCATTTAAACATTTTTCTTTACGCTTCTCAATCAAAATCGTAGAGAGCGAAAAGATCGGAAGCGACATCGACGATATAATCCAGATCGAAGCCCCGGCCATCCTCGCTGTAAAGCATCCTCTGTGACAGATCGATCCGTTTGATGACCAGCTCCTCTTCCCTGTAGGAACCGCCCTCCTTGTACGCATCGGGAACGAAGTAGCGGATCTTCACAGCAGGCCTCTCTTCCAGATGCCTCTTAAGGATCTGAAAACGCAGATCCAGCTGATAGATCTCATTCTCACCCAGCAGGACCTCGCTGTCCGTCCTCCTGCCGGTCTCCTCGACCGCCTCATCAAAACCGGTCAGCGCATCAAAAGGGGCAAACTGCGCAGCCCTGTCGTAATTGGACATGTGCTTCCTGCCCTTGGAAACGAAACGCGGCAGATCGATGATGTCATCATAGCGATGCGGATCCTTCAGACTCATTCCTTATGACCTCCGATCTGTTCGTTGCGCTGTTTGCCGGTCGCGCCCTCTTCAAAGTTCGTTCCCTTCAGGATGGAATTCTTGCCGAAGCGGTGCTTGATGTCCAGCAGCGCCTTGGCCAGATCCTCTTCCTTCTTCTCTTGCTTTCGCATTTCCTTGATCTGCTCCTCCATCTTCTCCGGATCATGGAAGAGATCGAACTGTTCGACCAGTACCTTCTCCTCATTCTTCTTCTTCAGAAAGACGTGATCGGCGTTGATATTGATCCTTCTGATCGTCAGTGAACGGTCGACTGTCGCATCATAGATCGCCATGAGCGCCTCCGTGATGATCCTCACCGAAGAAGTCGCCATCTTTAAGGCAACGCTTCCCCCTGCTGGCTTGGCATTCATCCTGCCGTAATAGTCCTTTGTGATCTTTCCCTCATATTCACTCAGATCGTTGGAAGAATCATAAGAGATCACCAGACTCACATGATCGGTGACCAGGCCCTTGTCGACCATGTCCAGGCACAGGGAATCGATCATCTCTTTGCAGACGACTCTGGCCTTCTCGAACGTGTAAGGCTCCATCAGGACCTGGCCTGCCCCCAATGAATTGGACTCCGGACGGTATCTCTTGATGTCAGCCATCGTGCAAGGCTCATAGCCCCAGGCGTGATCGATCAGCAGTTCCGCATTGATCCCGAACTCATCGTATAAAGTTCCGTCTGCCCGCAAAGAGAAACGGGCGATGTCCCCCATCGTGTGGATGTTGTATTTCGCCAGTCTGCGCATGTAACCCGGACCGATGCGCCAGAAATCGCTCAGCGGCTCATGCGTCCAGAGGATCCTGCGGTAGGACATCTCATCGAGTTCAGCGATGCGGACGCCATCCTTATCCGCCTTCTTGTGCTTGGCGACGATATCCATCGCCACCTTGGCCAGATAGAGATTCGTCCCGATCCCCGCCGTTGCCGTGACACCGGTGCTGACCATGATGTCCTCGATCATCTTCATCGCAAAATCATGACCGCTCATCCCGTAGGTGTTCAGATAAGCCGTCGCATCGATGAAGACCTCATCGATCGAATAGATGTGGATGTCTTCCTTGGCCACATACTTCAGATAGATGTCATAGATCTTCGTCGAATATTCAATATACAAGGCCATGCGCGGCACCGCAGTCACATAGTCGATCTCCAGTGTCTCGTCCGCATTCAGCTTATCCAGCAGCGCCGACTTGCCGCTGAATCTTCTTCCGGGAGCCTTCAGCCTTCTCTGTTCATTGAGCTTCTTTACAGCCTGTTCCACCTCAAAAAGACGCGGACGCCCGGGTATTCCGAAAGATTTCAAAGCCGGCGATACCGCCAGACAGATCGTCTTGTTCGTACGGCTGGAATCCGCCACGACCAGATTGGTATTCAAAGGATCCAGACCCTTTTCCACGCATTCCACGGAGGCATAGAAAGATTTGAGGTCGATCGCGATGTAAGTCCGCTCTTTTTCCTTCATAACTATATTTTATATCAAGTAGGCACCTCTTGTCTTGGAACATAAGAAAAGGCCATCCGAAGATGGTCCCCTATTTCATCGCTTCCGCAATCTGCCTCATCCTCTCGCTCTGCCTGACCGAGAACGGACATCTGGAATCGCAGTGTCCGCAGCCGATGCAGTCTGAGGCGTTCTTCTCCAAAGTCATGTAGTGTTCCCTTGCCATCTCATCGCCTGCCAGATAGAGATCGTAGTACTTGTTGACCAATCCGACATCGATGCCCATCGGACAAGGCTTGCAGTGGTTGCAGTAGACACACTTTCCACTCATCCTGACCGGTTCGAAAGAGGAAATTGCCGAATAATCCAGCTCTTCTTCGCTCTTGTCGTAATAAGCCAGCAACTCCTCGACCTGCGCCTCATTCTGCACGCCCGGCAGGGCGACCAGGACGCCCGGCTTGTCCAGGATGTATTTCAGACACTGATAGATGCTCAACGCTTTACCGAAAGGCGATGTCTTCTCATCCAGCAGCTGACCGCCCGAGAACGGCTTCATGACCGAGATGCCGATCCCCTCCTTTTCGCAGCGCCGGTAGATCCGGGCACGCTCCTCCGTCTCGCCATAGGCATATTCGCCTTCCCCATAGTCATAGGCGGCATTCACCGAAAACATCAGCATGTCCACATCCGCCTCATCCAGGATCCTGTTGATCACCTTCGGCGTATGGGATGAAAGTCCGATATGCCTGACGACACCTTTTTCTTTC
>JAILBD010000231.1 GCA_024681275.1 Erysipelotrichaceae bacterium | reverse complement strand
GCAGATGAGAGACGAATATGAGATCAGGAAACTTAATCCAAGAAGAAACCCGTACGCAAAAGAAACAAAGAAACAGATCTCGATAAAGATCGATCAGAACGTAATCGACTATTTCAAAGAGCTCTCTTCCGATAACGGGATCCCCTATCAGACACTGATCAACATGTATCTGTCTAACTGTGCGATCAACAAAAAAAAACCGGATCTCAGCTGGAAATAAGTCCAGACAAAGGCGGCCCCATTCAAGAGGTCGCCTCTTTTTTTCTTAATCGTTTCAGCGGTTTTCTGCATATTAAAAACTGTCCCGATACGATGAACGGAACAGTCTTGTCATTATCTTTCCTCTCTGAAGTAGCTCAGGCCCAGAGAACTCGGAGCCTGATTCTCTCTCTTCTTTTTCCGCGATACCACACATAGCACGACGATCGTGACCAGATATGGCAGCATCTTGTACAGGTTCTGCATGTAAGTGACATTCTGCAGTTTCAGCTTCTCAGCCAGGAATTTGGAAACACCTACAGGGATATAGATGTAAGCCCAATAGCACAGACCGAAGAGATAAGCTCCCCAGGTCGCATTGGCAGGTTTCCAGGAAGTGAAGATGACCAGAGCCACTGCCAGCCAGCCCAGAGCTTCGATCGTCGAATCGTTTGCCCAGCTGCCCTGGATGTAGTCCATGACATAGAAGAGTCCGCCAAGGCCGCAGATCGCCGAACCGATGATGGCTGCCAGATACTTGTACCTGGTGACATTGATACCGGCCGCATCCGCCGTTGCCGGATTTTCACCGACCGCACGCAGGTTCAATCCGACCCTGGTCCTGTTCAGGAAATACTGAGCAGCAAAAGCCATGATCAGTGCCAGGTAGACCATCCAGCCATGCGAGAAGACGATGGAACCGAAAGTCCCGAAACTTCCGAAGAGACCCGGCAGCTTGGCCCTGAACACGTTGGCCGTCCTGGCGACCGAGATCGTACCCACACCGCCGGAAAGCTTCATCATGTTGCCGCCGAAGAAGTTGGCGATGCCTGTGCCGAATATCGTCAGTGTCAGACCGGTGACATTCTGATTCACCTTCTGCGTGACAGTCAGGAAAGCGTAGAGCAAGCCGGCCAGCGCAGAAGCGATCAGCGTCGCCAGCAGAGATAACAACATGCTTACGAAAGGACTTGGATCAGCGACGGAAGACTCATAGATGAAGGCCGCAGCCAAGGAAGCGATACCGCCAATCATCATGACGCCCGGAACGCCCAGATTGAGATCACCGGCCTTCTGGTTGATCGTCTCACCGATACAGCCATACATGATGACAGTGCCAAACGTGATCGCAGCGACACACCAGGATATGAATTGGGATATGCTCATCTCATTCGCCTTCCTTTCTTCTGCGGGCAAAACTGATCCTGTAGTTGTTGAAGAACTCACAGCTCAGGATGAAAAACAATATGATGCCCGTGATGATATTCGACGCATACTCGTTCAGACCGAAATCCGAAGAGATCTGCGAAGCGCCTTTGCTCAAGAAGACGATGAACAGGGAGATCAGCGCCATGGCAAACGGATCGAACTTCGCCAGCCAGCAGACGATGATGGCCGTGAAACCTCTGCCGCCGGCGGTCTGCTTGGAGATCGTATGCGAGATTCCTGCCACCTCCGTGAAACCGGCCATGCCGGCGATCACACCGGAGATCAGGACGTTGTTGCGGATGACCTTAGGCACATTGATGCCTGCGTATCTTGCTGTCGCCACCGATTCACCGACGACCGCTCCCTCGTAGCCGTGCTTGGAATAGCGCATGTAGATGTAGATGAAGACCGTCACGACCAGGACGATCAGGATATTCAGGGTGTACTGCTGACCGAAGATCTTCGGGAACCAGCCGCCCTCCGTGTTCATGTTGATGATGCCGACGGAATGGGACTGCTTCTTGTCCCAGAAATCGACGAAGAACTCGACCAGCTGTATCGCCACATAGTTCATCATCAGGGTGAACAGCGTC
>JAILBD010000212.1 GCA_024681275.1 Erysipelotrichaceae bacterium | reverse complement strand
TGAAAGATGGAAAGAAGTATGTCCCTGAAACTTATGCATATCTGACGATGTCAAATCTTTCAAAGATCGCTTCCCTTTTAGGAAAGAAGGAAGACGGATCATATTATGGTGACATGGCAGAAAAGATGAAAGATGCTTTTGCCAAAGGTGTCATTCAATCAGATGGCAAGATGCCTGTTGAAGTCATGGGCAGCTATGTTCTTCCATTGCATTATGGACTCGTTCCGGAAGATCTCAGAAAGAGTTTCATCGAAACGATCATTCGTAAGATCGATGAAAACGGCGGATGTCTGGATACCGGATTCCTGGCGACACCGATCCTGCTGGATACGCTCTGCGAGAACGGCCATACGAAGAAAGCATATGACCTTCTGTTCCAGGACAAGTGTCCGTCCTGGCTCTATGAAGTCGATCATGGTGCAACGACGATCTGGGAGAGCTGGATAACTGCCAATCCTGACGGATCGCCGATGAGTGTCAGCCTGAATCACTATGCCTTCGGCTGTGTCGATGACTGGATGTTCCGGAACATCTGCGGGCTTTCGCCAATGCTTCCGGGTTACCGGAAATTCAAAGTGCAGCCGGTCCTTGATGATCGGATCTCTTCCGCAAAGCGTACCTTTGAGTCGACCTATGGAAAGATCACGGTCGATTGGATAAAGAAAGACGGCCGATTCGATATGAAAGTCGATGTTCCATCAGGAAGTGAAGCTCTGATCGTTCTTCCGGACGGCCAGACATTCGAAAAGGGGTCCGGTTCCTATTCCTTCAGCTGCAAAGCAGCTTAAAGACAGTTTATAGTTTCAATAACAAAAAAGATGGCCGACATCATGATAAGCCGTCCTTTTTGTTATTGTTCCACCAGAAAGAATCATTTAAAGAATATGAAAAAAGTGCTCTCGCACTTATTGTTCTCGATGGTGATTCCCTGAGGGCTCGAACCCCAGACCCTCTGATTAAGGGTCAGCAGGGAATAATAAGAATAATGCAGTATTTATAGGCACTTTTGAAGGCAAGTACCTTTTTCATACGACAGATTTACGACAAACAAGAGAACCTGATACACGGGCATTTATTATCTGTACGTTTATAATGTTACAGGGCATTGGGTATGATGCGGGAGCGACTTTTGAAAGAAAGATATATACAAGCTTGGCCATGATGGTACATGAGCCGATGTCAAATACTCTGCACAAACTGTATTTCAGTCATTGAGATGTTTTTTCCGTTTTTAATCGGCAGTCAATTGTGTGGAATTGAATAAGAAAATCCCTCAGAATAGAGATAGAACGATGGATACGATTTCAACAGGGATCCTGGAGATTCTAAGACAGGGAGATCATTATACGGCTGCCCAGCTGGGCAAGATCCTTTCGGTTTCCGAACGGACGATCCGCAACCGAATCAAGGAAGTCAACGAACAGATCATTGAGCACGGAGCGGTCATCATTTCCGAACGCGGGGCAGGTGATCGGGCCGGTTTTCATCTGGACATGATCGATCCGGATGACTTTTCCTCATGGATGGAGCTCCTGCATAAGCAGAAGAACCAGATTCCCAATTCTTCGGAAGAGCGGGTCTCTTATATCATTGATTATCTTCTGAATCAGAAGGAGTACGTCCTGATCGATGATCTGTGTGACATGATCTATGTATCGCACAATACATTAAGTTCCGATCTCAAGAAAGCAGAACAGATCCTGCGCAGTTATAATCTTATGATCGACCGCAAGCCGAATTACGGGATCAGGGTACTGGGTACCGAGATCGACAAGCGGATCTGTATTATCGATTATTTTTCAAAGAACGAACAATACAGTCTCGATCCGATCAGGAAAGAATCGATGCTGATGGTGATCGGAGATACCTTGTCTTCGCTGTTTCATCAATCGGAATATATGACTTCTGTAGAGAGCTACCAGGCCATTAAGAATGTCATTTATGTTTCTTATGTGCGTAAGGCTACAGGGTTTATGTTGCATTACAGCGAAGAGGAAAAGGCCGATCTGAAGAAACTGGTCTCGTTCAAGATACAGAATATGGTTGATAAGGCGATGATCGATCTGAAAGAAGATTTCGGGATACTGGATGATGAGGATGAGAAACTGTTTATCGCCATGCAGATCGCGGGAAGAGGGAATATCGATGTTGATGTTTTGCCGGAATCCGATCTTAATGTCGATCTGCTGATACAGAATATGCTGAATGAACTCAAAGAAGGTCTCAATGTCGATCTGACGGATGATCTTAATCTGATGCTTTCGCTGAAGCATCATATGATCGCCATGGATATCCGCATGCGTTATCACATTCAGATCGGCAATCCGATCCTGGATATGATAAAGAAGCAGTATTCTTTTGCCTATGCTTTGGCTTCTTATTCCTGCAGCTATCTGAGCGAATACTATGACAAACCGATCCGGGAAGAAGAGATCGGTTACATTGCGATCATCTATGCCCTGGCGCTGGAACAGAAGATCTCGCCGAAACGCAAAAAGAATGTCGTGATCGTCTGTGCTGCCGGAAATTCTTCTTCGAGGTTTTTCATGTACAAATACAAAGAGACATTCTCAGATTATCTGGAGAATGTCTACGAGTGTTCGGCAAATGACATCGAGAATTTTGATTTTGCCGGAAAGAAGATCGATTTCTGTTTCAAGACAATCAACATCGAGATCGATGTCCCGGTGCCGTGTTATACGATTTCTTTATTTCCTTCGGAAGCCGAGGTACGTCACTACAAGGAACTGTTTTCCAATATGGACCGGGATGAACTGTTAAACTATTACGATCCGGATCTGTTCATTTCTCATCTTGATTGTCAGAACAAAGAAGAAGC
>JAILBD010000098.1 GCA_024681275.1 Erysipelotrichaceae bacterium | reverse complement strand
GAACGGATGAATTTGGCTGCATCGCCCTGTATCGCATAAGCGCCGGCTTTGTCCATCGGCTCATTGGTGGCGATGTATGCTTCGATCTCTTCATCGCTCAGCGGATAGAAGCTCACTTTAGCGACGCTTGAGAAGGTCTCCCTTTCTCCGTTGCAGAGGATCGTGACGCCAGTCACGACTTCGTGGGTATTGCCGGAGAGTTCTTTCAGCATGGCTCTGGCTTCATCCATCGTCTTCGGTTTTCCCAGGACATCGTTGCCGATCTTGACGATCGTATCGGAGCCGATGACCAGGGCATCCTGATGATCCTTGTAGACAGCAGATGCTTTCTGATAAGAGAGTTTTTCGATCTCTTTGACCAGGTCGTTTCGATGATCGATCTCTTCATCGATGTCGGATACGATGATCTCGAAAGGGATGTGGATCAGTTCAAGCAGTTCTCTCCTTCGCGGGGACTTGCTGGCAAGGATGATCCTAGGCATCCAGATACCTCTGTGCGATGTAGTTGAGACCTTTCGTCACGAAGTCAGGATCGTATTCATCGAAGAGGTCAATGTATGGAGCGACTTTCTTGCCCAGTCCGCCGCAGCCGATGATGTACATATCCTGTCCCAGTTCGGTGATCATGCCTGACACCAGACTGTTCAGCATGCCCAGATAGCCATTGTAGATGCCAACGTTCATGGCGTCGATCGTATTGTCGGCCAGATAGGTGTTGACCGGTTTCATCTCGAATTCCGGCAACTGAGCCGCGTTCTTCCAGAGGGTCTCGGCGATCTTGGAGAAGCCCGGTGCGATGATGCAGTGTTTGAATTCACCGTTTTTTGTCACGTGGCAGATGACTGTCGCTGTTCCCATGGACACGATCAGCATCTCTCTGTGATACATGTTGTATGCGTATGAGCACATGACGATCAGGTCATCGCCGGTATCCTGAGGGTTCGGCATGACCAGTTTGATACCGTAATCGGTATAGGGATTGATGTCGATGATATTGCGTTCCCCGACGATAGAAGCAAGGACATCGAAGATGCTGTTGTATACACGCGGGACGACGCAGGAGAGTATTGCTTTATCTATCGAATCCTCCCTCAGATTCGCTTTATAGATGAAAGACAGGATGAGACTGCGGTAGTTATCGTTGATACCGTCTGCACATAGGAACGATATCTGCAGGTCTCCGTCAAACAGGCCAAGTTTGGTACTTGTGTTTCCTAAATCAACTGTTAAAATCATACAATCTATTATAAGGGTTTGTAATTGCTTTTTCCAGGCAATTATTATAAGATAAACGAGTAATCCGGGATTGGCGGAACTGGTAGACGCGCCAGACTTAGAATCTGGTGGGCGACCGTGGGGGTTCGAGTCCCTTATCCCGGACCATGTGCGTTCTTGAGATCATCTGAAAGGATGATCTTTTTTATCTACGAAGCGTAGATTGTGCTGTTTCTGATCTCACGGTATCATGAAAGTACAAGGAGGATCCAGCCTATGAATGAGTATGTCACAGGGGCGATGATCAGACGTCTGCGTGAAAACAGGAATATGACCCAGCAGCAGGTGGCTGACAAGATCGGCGTCAGCCACAAAGCGGTCTCCAAATGGGAGAATGGACGGGGATATCCGGATATCACTCTGATCGAACCCTTATCTGAAGCTCTGGGCGTCTCGGTCATAGAACTGTTTTCCGGAGATGACGTGATCAATACCAACAAAGCGTCGAACATGCTGCAGATGAAAGTCTATGTCTGTCCGATCTGCGGGAATGCGATCATGAGCAGCGGAGAAGCGATCGTCAGTTGTTGCGGGATCACACTTCCCGGACTGGATGCGGAGCAGCAGGAAGACGATCACCGGCTGAATTGCGAAAAGATCGAAGACGAATACTATGTGACAATCGATCACGAAATGAAAAAGACGCATTATATCTCGTTCATCATTGCAGTCAGAGATGACGGATACGAGGTCGAAAAACTGTATCCGGAAGGGAATGCTGAAGGATATTTCAGGATCGGCAGGGTCAAATACTTCTATTATTACTGCAATCAGCACGGTTTATTCAAAAGATCTGTAAGATAATATTGATAGATGTTCTTCATTTACGCGTGAACGTGGTGAAAGAAAATGAATGATATGAAACTGTTCTATACAGATGACCGTCAGTGCTGGAGAAAGTGGCTGAGCGAGCATTTTGAGAGCGAATCAGAGATCTGGCTCGTTTTTCCTGTGAAGGAAGCGGGAGAGGAAAGCCTTTCCTATAATGATGCGGTCGAAGAGGCTCTCTGTTTCGGCTGGATAGACAGCACCATCAAATACATAGATCCTCTACACAGAGCGCAGCATTTCACGCCACGCAGAAAAGGAAGCGGATATTCTCAACCCAACATCGAACGTCTCAAATGGCTTGATGAACAGGGGCTCATTCATCCTGAAATCAGAGAAAAACTGAAGGATATCCTCGATGTTGAGTTTGTCTTTCCCCAGGATATCATTGATGCGATCAGGGAAGATGAGATCGCTTGGAAGAATTATGAAACTTTATCCGGATCCTATAAGAGGATAAGGATAGCTTATATCGATGCAGCCAGAAAAAGACCGGAAGAGTTTCAGAAACGGCTGGTTAACTTTATCAGAAAAACGCGTGATAAGAAGCTGATCAGAGGCTACGGAGGCATTGAAAAATACTACAGATGAACTGTTTCCATTTATCAGAAAGGTTTCAAGCTTATGGACCCGTGTCTGATATGTATCGTTGTTATACTTGTTGAAGGAAATGATCTTGCAGGAGGTAGCAGATGCGTTTTGAGAATGCGTATTTCATAATCGGAAATGCATATGCAGGCAAATCGACGATGGTCAATCTGCTTGCGGAGAAATATGGCGGGATCCTGTGCGAGGAGAATTATCATGACAGGTACTTTCCCGATCCTGACCGTGATGCTTTTCCCTGCCTTGCCTATACGCGCGAACTGAGAGATTGGCATGATTTCATAAGGAGATCACCTGAAGAATACGAAGCCTGGATGGAAGGTGTTTCAAAGGAGTGTGAAGTCCTGGAACTGCAGATACTGCAGGAGCTGACAAAAGAAGAAAAGCCGATCTTTGTCGATACGAATATCAGCATTGAAACATTGAAAGACATAGCCGATCATGATCATGTCCTGGTCATACTGGCGGATCCCGAGATATCTGTGAGGCGTTTTTTTGAAAGACCGGACAGAGAGAAACAATTTCTGTATCAGCTGATCATGGAAGAAGCGGATCCTGAAAAGGCCATGGAGAATTACAGACAGGGCCTGATGAGGATCAATTCGCAGGAAAAGTATGACAGGTTTCTTCATTCAGGCTTCAATGTGCTGTTGAGAGATGAAAACAGAAGTATAGAAGAGACGCTGGTTCTGGTCGAAGGACTTCTTGGTCTGAGAAAGAGATCATCTTTGACCGATGATCTATATCATCAAGTGTTAGAATGATGTTGAGAAAGCAGGTGAGGAACGATCATGGAATATATCAGGCTGACAAAGGAGAATCTTGAAAACGAACATATCTGCTGCGCTATTTCAAACAACAGAGATATACAGGTGTCTTCCAAGAAAGCGTGGCTCGCGGATCGTTTTGATGATGGACTCGTTTTTCTGAAGAGTGTTGAACGCGGAAAGTGTTTCATCGAGTATCTGCCTGCGGAGAACGCATGGAATCCGATCGAAGCGGATGACTATATGTTCATCGACTGCCTGTGGGTCTCCGGGTCTTTCAAAGGACACGGTTATTCCAATGACCTTCTGAATGAATGCATCAGGGACAGCAGGAATAAAGGCAGAAAAGGTCTCTGCATCCTTTCTTCTGCCAAGAAGAAACCTTTTCTTGCCGATCCGAAATATCTGAAATACAAGGGATTTGAAGTTGCCGATGAGGCCGATAACGGGATCCAGCTCTGGTACCTGCCTTTAGAAAAAGATGCCGTAAAGCCTGGATTCAAAGACTGCGCAAAACATCCGCATATCGATGAAACGGGTTATGTTCTGTACTATACGAATCAATGTCCTTTCAATGGCAAATATGTTCCGATCCTGGAAGAGACGGCTGCAAGGGAAGGTGTTGAATTCAAAGCGATCCATCTGAATGCGAAGGAAGAGGCGCAGAATGCGCCGACACCGGTGACCAATTATGCGCTTTTCTGTGATGGAGAATATCTGACGAATGAACAGATGAATGATAAGAAGTTTTTGAAACTTCTGGGAAGATGAAATAGATATGATGAAAGATGGGTTTGAATTCATCACTCTGAGGCAGATGCCTGAACTTGAAGAGGAAGCAGCTGTCTGGTTTCACGAGAAATGGGGCGTTGCCACAGAAGAGTATCGCACCTGTATGGATGCATACCTGAAAGGGCAGACGGAATACGGGTGGTATCTGTGCCTGTATGAAGGGAAGATCGTGGGCGGATTGGGCGTGATCGAAAACGACTTTCACAATAGGAAGGATCTTGCTCCCAATGTCTGCGCCGTATATACTGAAGAGAAACATCGCCGCAAGGGCATAGCAGGTGCTTTGCTGGATATGGCGGTGGAGGATATGCGATCAAAAGGTATCTCACCGCTTTACCTGGTGACCGATCATGATGGTTTCTATGAGAGATATGGCTGGGAATTCTTCTGTATGGTACAAAGCGAGGGTGAATCGGGTCTTTCAAGGCTGTATATTCACAGGTGATCTATGGATCCGGAATTATTATTGTCCCTTATCGTGATCACAGGCCTGTCCTGGCTTGTAACGCTTGTACTGTCACTGCTTCGTCCGTACAGGCTTTTTAACAGTGTTTTTCTCATGTGGTCGCTGATCATAAGTTTCGTCTTTCTGATCTATCTGTTCACAAAGGATCTGGGTTCGTCGATGCTCATCGCGGTGATCGCCAGTTTTCTGATGCTGCTGCTGGTCCCGTTCCTGCTGATCATGAACGGGATCACGATGATCAGAATGGAAGGCAGATCTTTTGCGAATCTGCTTTCGTTGCTCCTGGGGATCGGCATAGAAATAGGTGAACTTTCCCTGATCTCAGATGTCGTCTTCAATTACAGTATGGGTATCGAGATGTTTCAGAAGATGAGCATGTTTCTGCTTTTTGTCGGCATTTCCGTATTCTTTTTTTCTTCACTGATCCTCCTTTTTGTTGTGTATATGATCTTTTTCCAGTTCGTTCCTCATCGGAATGATTTTGATTACATCATCATTCATGGATGCGGCCTTCTGCAGGGGGATCAGGTATCGAAACTGCTGGCCAACCGCATCGACAGGGCGATCAGGATCTTTCACTTGGGGAATGAAAGAGCCATGATCATCTGCAGCGGAGGTCAGGGATCAAATGAAAAGATCTCGGAAGCAGAGGCGATCTCAAGATATCTCAGACAGAATGGGATAGATGAGGAACACATCCTCCTGGAAGACAGGTCTGTTTCGACAAAAGAGAATCTGCTCTTCTCTTATGATCTCATCAGACACAGGGACAAGGGCAGCAAGATCGCCCTTGTCAGCAGCAACTATCACATCTTCCGTTGTGTACTGCTCGCACATCAGCTCGATATCCCTTGTGTCGGCATCGGTGCCAGGACGGCTTTCTACTACTGGCCAAGTGCGGTGATCAGGGAATTCGTGGCTGTCTATTCCGACAGGAAGCGTCTGTTCTGGACGCTGCTTGCCTATCTGCTTGTCATCAGTCCTTTTATTTTCGTTTTAGCCGGAAGACCTTGATCTTCCTTTTTTGTCGCCTTGTCGATGTCGCTTCTAAAGTGATATCCTAAAATTAGCTGGTATTATCGCACGATGCGTTTTATCAAATAGCATCACATGCGGTTGGAAAGGGATAATCATATGGCTAAAAGAATTGAAGGTTCGACTCCCAGAGAAGATGGTTTTCGCTGGCCTGGTGAGTTTGAGCCGCAGAGCCAGATCTGGATGATCTGGCCTGAGAGACCGGATGTCTGGAGAGACGGGGGCAAACCGGCTCAGAAACAGTATGCAGATATCGCTGTCACCATCTCAAAGTTCACACCGGTGACGATGCTGGTGAGTGCTGAACAGTACGCACACGCAAGAAATGTTCTGCCTAGCGAGATCAGGGTCATCGAAATGTCCAACAACGATGCGTGGTTCCGTGATACCGGACCGACTTTCATCAAGAATGATGCGACCGGTGAGATCAGAGCCTGCGACTGGGGTTTCAATGCCTATGGCGGTTTCTATGATGGTCTGTACTTCCCATGGGACAAAGATGAGGCTCTGGCTCAGAAGGTCTGCGAGATCGAAAGGATCGACACCTACAATTGTCACGATTTCATTCTGGAGGGCGGTTCCATCCATACAGATGGCGAAGGAACGATGCTGACGACGGAGATGTGTCTGCTTTCACCGGGCAGGAATCCAGATCTGAGCAGAGAAGATATCGAGAAGAAGTTCTACGACTATCTTTCTATCGACAAGACGATCTGGATCAAGGATGGCATCGATCCTGAGGAGACGACGGGTCATGTCGATGATGTCGCCTGTTTTGCAAGACCGGGCGAGGTCATCTGCATCTGGACCGATGATCCGGATAATTCCTTCTATCAGCAGTGCCATGATGCATATCAGACTCTTTCAGAGGCAACAGATGCCAAGGGACGCAAACTCAAGGTCCACAAGCTGACGATGCCTAAGAAGGATGTGACGATCGGTAAGGATTTCACGATCGATTATGTTGAGGGATCGCTGCCTCGTGAAGAGGGAGACATTTGTATCGCTTCCTATCTGAATTTCCTGATCACCAATGACGGCATCATCTGCCCGCAGTATGGCGATGAATACGATGCTCTGGCGATCAAGCAGCTCCAGGAGATCTTCCCGGATAAGACGGTCGTTGGCTGTCCGAGCTGGGAAGTCGTCTATGGCGGCGGCAATATCCACTGCATCACGCAGCAACAACCTAAGTAACAAAGAAAGGTCACACTATGAACAACAATAAAGTTTCACTTACCAAGACAGTTCTGTTCACCGTATGTTCTATCCTGGTCCTGGACTCCTTTGTCGCTCCGACGATCATTGGCGTCTCTTCGATCTCGATCTGGATCATTTCGGCGATCTTCTTCTTCCTTCCTTACGGACTGATGTCCGCTGAACTGGGTTCGACATATCCGGATGACGGCGGCATCGTCTCCTGGGTCCAGAGGGCTTTCGGCGAATTCTGGGGCGTCATGGAAGGCTGGATGTACTGGATCAACGTCGCTTTCTGGATGCCGGCGGTCTTTACAGCATTCTCAGGCTGGCTGGTCCTGGCGATCTGGCCGGAAATGCCTGTCTTTTTACAGGCGGGCATCGCCATCGCGATGTGCTGGGTCATCGTCTATATCGGTGTCAAGGGCATCGACCTCTCTGTTGAAGTCGCTTCGATCATGGCTTATCTGAAGATGGGCATCCTGGTCCTGCTGGGTCTTTTGGGTGTCATATACGGCATCAAAAACGGTTTTGCCAATGACTTCTCCTTCAGCAACTGGATCCCTTCTTTTGCGGATATCATCAACCCTGAGGATGGCGGTTATTTCGCGGTCATCGTCTACAACCTCCTGGGCTTTGAGCTGATCGGTTCCATCGGTTCTCAGATCGAAGATGCCAAGCACACCGTTCCAAAGATGACGATCATTGCCGGTATCGCGATCGTCGCGATCTACTGCTTCGGTTCCTTCGGTGTTCTGGCGGCTATCCCGGCGGACGCGATCGACGAGGTCGATGGTTTCGTCTTTGCACTGCAGGAGCTTTGCACGGTGTTCGGTCCTGCCGGCAACATCGTCTTCTATGTCGTCATATTCGCTTCGATCCTGACTCTGGTCGCCAACATGATCACATGGACCTTGGGTGGCAACGAATCTTTCATGGCTGCCGATCTTGACAAGCGTTCCAAATTCCTCGGACACAGACATCCGAAGTATGGCACTGCCGATAATCTCTACTATGTCATGGGCGTCATCTCAAGTCTGCTGCTCGTTCTCAACTATACACTTTCTGGCAATGCCAACGACGTTTTCTGGACGATCTTCGCGTTCTCTTCGATCGTTTTCATGCTCTGCTACCTGCTGATGTTCCCGGCAGCTCTGAAACTGAAGCTCACTGACGATACGCCTAGAGTCTATGCTGTCCCGGGTGGAAAGGCCGGCATGACGATCATCGTCATCTTATGCACACTGTCGGTCGCTTTGGCCACTTATTCATTGCTGGATCTTGATCCGAGCGGTTTCGGATTCTGGATGCAGTGGATCGGCCTGGCTTTGACTTTCGGTGTTGGTGTCTATCTGTATTTTGCGGGTAAGAAAAGGAGCTAATCAATGAAAAAAGATTTTATTACCGTCAATGACTTTACGAAAGAAGAACTGATGGAGATCATCGAGATCTCGCGTGCCATAAAGAGATCCATTCAGGAAGGCTACTATCCTCCGCTGATGAAGGATATGACTCTGGCCATGATATTCCAGCAGTCTTCCACCAGGACCCGCTGTTCTTTTGAAACGGCGATGACACAGATGGGCGGCCATGCCCAGTATCTGGGCCCGGGCATGATACAGCTCGGTGGCCATGAGACGATCGAGGATACCGGCAGAGTGCTGAGCGGTCTGGTCGACATCATCATGGCGAGAGTCATCGAGCACAAGACGGTCACCGATCTTGCCAATGCGACGACTGTTCCGGTCATCAATGCGATGTCCGATTATACCCATCCGACTCAGGCGATCGCCGATGTCATCACGATGATGGAACACTTGCCGGCCGGAAAGCGTTTCGAAGACTGCAAGGTCGTCTTCTGCGGCGACTTCACGCAGGTCGCGGCATCCCTGGGCTTCATCTGCACGAAGCTTGGTGCGCACTTCGTCTTCTATGGACCTCTGAACAATCCGAAGACCCAGCCGTTCACTGAGAAACACAGAAGGATCTTTGAAGAAAACTGCAAGGTCTCCGGCGGTACCTGGAAGGTGACAGAGGACGAGAAAGACGTATATGGCGCTGATTTCTTCTACACCGATGTCTGGTATGGACTCTATGAAGCTGAACTCAGCAAGGAAGAAAGGATCGAGATCTTCCAGAAGTATCAGGTCAACAGAGAACTGATGAACAAGGGCGCTTTGGGCTGCAAGTTCCTGCACTGCCTGCCTTGTACCAGAGGTGAGGATGTCACGGATGAAGTTGCGGATTCCGCATCATCACTGTGCTGGGAAGAAGCCTGGAATCGTCTGACGGCCATGAGAGGTCTTCTCGTCTACTTCACAAAGGATAGAAGAAAATACACTCAGGCACACAAGGCCGCCGCAAAAGAGGATCTTGATAAGACCTTGGAAAAATACGGTTACGATCTGTATTGATATGAATAGAAGATTAGTGATTGCCCTGGGCGGAAACGCCCTGGGCAATACACCTGTGGAACAGCTGGAACTGGTCAAGAGGACCGCTTCGACGATCGTCGATCTGGCTGAAGAAGGATACGATGTCGTCATCGGACATGGCAACGGTCCCCAGGTCGGCATGGTCAACCTCGCTTTTGAGAATTCACATCAGATGAAGTCCGTAACACCTCTGATGCCGTTTCCGGAATGCGGAGCGATGACGCAGGGTTACATCGGATATCATCTTCAGCAGTCGATCGGACGCGAATTGAAGAGAAGAGGCCTGAAGAAGGATGTTGTGACGATCATCACACAGGTGGAAGTGGATGAGCATGACAAGTCTTTTGAACATCCGACCAAACCGATCGGCTCTTTCTACAGCAAGGAAGAGGCGGACAAGATCGCTGAAGAGACCGGCTATACCTTTGCCGAGGATGCCGGCAGGGGATACAGGAGGGTCGTTCCTTCGCCGCATCCCGTCAGCATCGTTGAACTTCCGGTGGTGGAAGAACTGGTCGCTAAGGGAACGATCGTCATCACGGTCGGAGGCGGTGGCATACCGGTGATCAAAGACAGCGACTATTATGAAGGCGTGGCTGCTGTCATCGATAAGGACAGAGCCAGCGCAAAACTGGCGCTGGATCTCAATGCGGATATGCTGGTGATACTGACGGCAGTGGAGAAAGTGTCGATCGATTTCAACACGCCAAAGCAGAAAGACCTGGATGAGATGTCTTTGGCGGACGCATACAGATACATCGAAGAAGGCCATTTCGCCAAGGGCAGCATGCTTCCGAAAGTTGAATCCTGCATCGATTATGTGGAGAACAGTTTGAATGGTGTGGCTCTGATCACTTCTCTGGAGAAGGCGAAAGAGGCTTTGCAGGGAAAGACAGGAACGGTCATTCACAAATAGGATATGAAATGAAAAACAGACAAGAGATCACAAAAAAGTTCATCCAGCTGATGGAAGATCCTGCAAACAGGGCTCTGATGCAGAAAGCTCTGGATCAGGCACGTGAACAGAATCCGGATCATTCAACGAATCCGGCCTTTGACCTGGAAGAATTCTATGATTATCTGGACTGGGCTTGCAGATGCATGCCTTGGGAAGTCCTGGAAGAGAGCCTCTTCCCGGATCTCTACACCCGCATCAAACAGTCGATCAACTATTTCTGGTTCGTTTTCGGTCAGTATCTCGATGAACTGAAAGACAAGGACTACTATCTGCCGACTCTGGAGTATCATGAGCCGATCGCAAGCTGGATCAGGGATTTTTCCATCGACTGGGGCAACTACCTTTCTTCTGAGGATTCCTGGAATGATGAGTATTTCAGAAAACAGTTTGAAGATGATTCTTTCGGGATGAATACCGGCTGGTATGGAAAAGAGAACATATGGCACAGCTACAACGAGTTCTTTTCCCGCAGACTGGTCGATCCTTCTTTGAGACCGATCGGAAAGGCGGAACTGATCTGTCCGGCAGATTCAGAACCGGAGGGCGTCTTCGCGATCAAAGAGGATGGTTATATCGCGGATGAAGGGGTCAAGATCAAATCGCATAAGTTCTATACCGTCGATGATCTGCTTCATAAGGAAGAGTACAGGGGCGTCTTCCATAACGGAACACTGACCCACACATTCCTGAATGTCCATGACTATCACCGTTACCATTTTCCGATCGATGGAAAGATCATCGATATGTATAAGATCGTAGGGTCCAATGCGGTCGGCGGTCATACAGCTTTCGATCCGGTCAGCAAGCGTTATTTCCTGACCTGTTCGGACTCTTCCTGGCAGGCTGTGGAGACCAGGGATTGCGCGATCCTGGAAACGGCATTCGGTCTTGTTGCCTGCCTGCCGATCGGCATGTCTCAGATCTGTTCGTGCAACTTTGAAGAGGATCTGAAGATAGGCGATGAGGTGAAAAAAGGCGATCCGATGGGTTATTTCCTTTTTGGCGGCAGCGATTTCGTGATGCTGTTTGAAGAGAAAGTCAGGTTCACGATGCTGGCAAAAACAGGAGAACACATCCTGATGGGCACGGATTACGCGCATTTGGAACTGAAATAGAGAAACATGTGTATGGACGGGCAGTGATAGCTGTCCGTTTTTTTGATGATGATCATAGAGAAGGACTATCATGATCCGAGGGGATATAATAGATTGTAATTTGAAAATGATGCTCCGCTGAAGATGGAAGCGGGACAGACAGAAAGGAATCATTATGCAGGAACCTTCGATCTTTAAAGAAGCAGTATCAGAAAAAAGACTTTTGAATGTCGTCAAGGAAGTATCGAACTTTCATCGGATCCAGGCTTCTCCGATGTACCGGGAAGCAGCTCAGCATGTCCTGAAGATCTGCGAGAGATACGGTCTGGATGCGAAGATCCTCTCCTATGAGGCAGATCCGGATGTCTGGTATCTTCAGAACAAGATGTTCAAAGAATGGTCGATCAAAGAAGCTACGCTTGATCTTGTCGATCCTGAGATGCGTCTTGCCGATTTTTCAGCTGAAGCGATCTCTGTCATTCAGAAGAGTTACCCGATCGACAGAAGGAACGATCCTGTCGAACTGGTGATGCTGAAAAAAGGAGCAGTCGAGAAGGACTATGAGGATGCCGATTTCACAGACAAGTTCGTGTTCATCAGGGGCCAGATCAGGCAGTATGAATGGGTGTTCAGAAAAGGTGCTCTGGGTGTCGTCACGGATTTCATCATGGAGACGAAGAACAGAAAACGTTCCGATCTCTACGATTCTCTGACATATACTTCTTTCTGGCATGCGCATACCAAGGGTGAGCCGGAATCAAGAGGTTTCGTCCTTTCTCCGAAAACCGGCGATATGCTGGAGGAACTCTGCCGCAGACAGTATGAGAAAGACGGCAGGAATCTCAAGGTTAGACCTTATATCGATTCTTCTTTCTGCAACGGTCACATCGAGATCGTTGAAGTGAAGATCCCGGGCAAGGATGACAAAAATGTCTATCTTTCTGCCCATCTGTGCCACCCGCGAAGCTCATGCAACGACAATGCCTCAGGTGTTTCGGCGACGATCGAGGCGATGAACGTCATCAACAGGCTCGTCCGGGAAGGAAAGATCGAACAGCCTGATCACACGATCATTTTGACACTGATACCGGAGTTCACCGGAACATTTGCTTATCTGAGTGACCATAACGATTACAGCAAGGGCTTGGGAGCCATGAATCTGGACATGGTCGGCGGTAAGCAGACCCGTTTCTATGGTCCGATCACGCTGACCAGGACGCCTTATCAGACGCCTGCGCTGATCAATGAACTGTGCATGATCGCCATGGACAATGCTTCCAGGGAAGCTTTCTCGCTTTCCGATGACCCCGTTGCTTTGACCAATCACAGGGTGGAACCGCATTCCGGCGGCAGTGATCACACTGTCTATTGCGATCCGAGCATCAACATCCCGTGTTGCATGCTGGGGCAGTGGCCGGATCTCAACTATCACACAGCCACCGATACATTGGATGTCATCGATCCGGCTGTGCTGAAATTCTCCTGCCTGACCGCGGTCAACTTCGCTTATGGTCTGGCGACTTTGAAGAAAGAGGATCTTCCTTATCTGTTCAACAAGCAGGAGGAGGTCATCATCGAGGACAAGAAGCGTTTCACGATCGAGTATCTGAACGGCAAGATCGACAAGACGACTTTCGGTTCTCTGATGTACATGCTGAAGGACTACTATATGGCTTGTTGCGAGAAAACGGCCCGTCTGGTAGAGGGGTATAATGCGGCCAGAGAGAAGGATCATGTAGCGGATCTCTTTGACGAATGGATCAGATATTATGATCTGGCAGATGAATATCCGCTGGATGAGACGTTGAACAGAGTCTTCAAGCGCAACTTTGTCGGTCCGATCCACCGGATCAATGACTACAGCGCTTTGGGATACGGCGATGTCATCGCTGCATACATGAAAAAGATCGGGAATGATTTCTTTGCCATGATGCGCGTCCAGGATACGGTCACGAATCTGATCGATGGAAACAATACAGTTGGCCAGATCGTGCGCAGGGCATCCCTGGAAAAAAGGAACGATGTGAAGGAAGCGGTCCTTGCTCTGCTGCAACTATATGAAGATCTCGGACTGATCTTCGAGATATAGTCTCTCTTGATTCAGGCAGCATATGCTGCCTTTTCTGATAGACAGATATTGCTATAATATGAAGTAAGGATCCGATCAGGAATGGTGGTCTTGTGAATGCGGCAATCGATATCAGCAATGTCACTTTAAAAACGGAACGTCTGGTCTTGCGTCCATGGAAGCAGTCTGACCTGGATGATCTTTTCGAATACGCTTCAGTCGACGGTGTCGGTCAGATGGCGGGGTGGAAACCGCATGAAAACAGGGAAGAGTCCCGGATGATCCTTGACATGTTTATCGATGGGAAGAAGACTTTTGCACTGGAATACCAGGGCAAGGTGATCGGTTCTCTGGGAATAGAAAAGTATGACGAAGAAAGGTTTCCGGAATTTGCCGGGATGAAGGGCCGTGAGATCGGATATGTTCTGGCAAAAGAGCATTGGGGAAGAGGCCTGATGAGTGAGGCGGTCAGGGAAGTGATCCGTTTCCTCTTTGAAGATGTCGGTCTGGATCTCATCTTTTGCGGCCATTTTCTGAGGAATGTCAGATCGCAAAGAGTCCAGGAGAAGTGCGGTTTCAGGCATTATGCCTATGGTACGTACCAGACGCAGATGAAAACGACAGAGGATGATGAGATGAATATCCTCAGCAGGGATGAGTGGTCGAAGGCAGAATAAGATATGGAAAAGAATAAGAGATTGAAATACATATTTGTTCACGGCCTGTCCGGTTGGGGCTCTTATGATGAGATGTATGAGAGGATGCCTTACTGGGGAATGCGGAACGGTGATCTGATCAGGCAATTGAGGGAAGCGGGTCATGAGGCATATTGTGCATCCGTCTCGCCTCATGGTTCGGCATATGACAGGGCTTGTGAACTGTATGCTCAGCTTTTTGGCAAGGTCACTGATTATGGCGAGAGACACAGTGAGAGGAATGGTCACGAGCGTTTTGGCCCGGATTTCTCAGGAAGAGCTCTGATCCCTGCTTTGAGAGAGAATGAAAAGCTGGTCCTTCTGGGACACTCCTTCGGTGGCGCGACGATACGCGTTTTTGCCAACATCATGGAATACGGTGTCAAAGAAGAACAGGGTGAGACTTCCTCCGATTTCTTCAAAGGGGGACAAAAAGACAAGATCTTTGCTCTGGTGGCTCTGGCTGCACCGCATAACGGGACGACAGCTTATGACATGTATGAGGATCCCGATTTCGATCCGGAAAAGATCAAAGGGGATCTGATCGAAAACCTGGCGGCCTGGGCCATGTCCAGAGCGAATGAACCAAAGACTAAGACGAAATACGAGGACAGCGCCGCCTGCGACATGCATATCGACAATGCGATGGAACTGAATCGCAGGCTGCCTCTTTCCAAAGAGATCTACTATTTCTCACAGCCTTGCGAGATCACGGTGAGAAATGGTGACGGAACCTACAGGCCTATCAGAAACAAGACGGAGCTCATGTTCTCCCGGACTGCCAGAAGGATGGGTGCCTACAAGGGCAGGACCAGAGGCGGCTATATCATCGATGAGAGCTGGCGTCCTTCAGACGGACTTGTCAATACGGTGTCTGCTAAATATCCATTGAGCGATCCACAAAAGGATTTTGATGTCATGAGGATCGAAAAAGGGATCTGGAACGTCTTTGAGATCTATAAAGGAGATCACATGTCTTTGCAGGGTGGCATGGTAAAAAAGAACGAAGTGTTCTCCTATTATAAGAGATTGTTGGCTATGATAGACTCTCTGGGAGGGAAATAAATGAAAAAAGGTCTGTTGAAAGAAGCGCTGATCAAGTATTGCGCAGGGATCATCCTGGTCGCTCTCCTTCTCTTTCTGCCTGCCGGGACTCTCAAATGGAGGAATGGCTGGCTCTTCATGGCTCTGTTGTTCATTCCGATGTGTGTCGCTGGGATCCTCATGTATGTGAAGGCCCCCGATCTGCTGAGGAGCAGGCTGAATGCCAAGGAGAAACAGAGCGAGCAGAAAGATGTGATCAGTTACAGCGGCATCATGTTCGTGGCCGCTTTCGTGGCCGCCGGTCTGAATCACAGATACGGATGGATCACAATGCCGGATGTCTTTGTGGTCATCGGTGCTGTCGTCTTTTTACTGTCTTATGCCGGTTTTGGTGAAGTCTTAAGGGAGAATGCCTTTCTTTCCAGGACGATAGAAGTAAAAGAAGACCAGACGGTCGTCGATACAGGACTCTATGGCATCGTCAGGCATCCGATGTACACAGCTTCTGTTTTCCTTTTCCTCAGCATGCCTCTGATCCTGAATTCACTGATCTCTTTTTTGATCATGCTGGTATACATACCGCTGATCGTGAAGAGGATCAGGAATGAAGAAGAGGTCCTGGAAAAGGAACTGAAAGGGTATAGGGAGTACAAGGAGAAGATCCGTTACAGGCTGATCCCTTATATCTGGTGAAAGATGATAAAGGCGCATCGCGAGTCTGATGCGACTTTTTTGTTTCTGGAATATGAAGAAGTTTGAGAATACTGAGAGGAAAGGATTCTGGATCGGTTTCATCGATTTTTTCACGGCCGGTCTCTTTTTGTTGTGGCGCATGCCAGGAGGTCTGCAGGATGAGATCGAGGAGGTCATCGGCAAAAAGTATATGAAGTATGGCAAGGCGTATCTGCTGGGGATACCCGATCTGTTCATCTACACCCTTGTCTGGATGGCAAGGGTCTCGGAAGATCTCAGATCCAGAGCTTTGGAACTGGGCATCGAAGGGAGGCTGACTTCTTTCAGGCACATGTTTCTGTGGAACTCCATCGGGCTTTTCTTTTTCGGTCCAATGATCGCGACTTACAGATTTTTTGATACCTTGAACAAGGTCGAGATCGAGTTGAATAAGAGATGCTGACTTTTTTCTGATAAAATGTTTGAGATAGCAAGGGAAGAGAATATGAAACTGCTGATCATAAATCCCGGTTCGACTTCGACTAAAGTGAGCGTCTATGAAGATGAGAGAAAGCTTTTTGAGGAAAGCATCTTTCATGATGCGCCAGAACTGTTGAAATATCCGCATGTCAATGATCAGATGCCTTTCAGGAAACAGGTCATCCTGGATTTTCTGGACAGGAACGGTCTGGATCTTTCGAAGATCGATGTATTTGTGGGCAGAGGGGGCAGCGCCGTTCCGGTAAGGTCGGGTGTCATTGAGATCAATGAACTGCTCTATGGCGATACTCTGGCGGCAAAGGGAGGCAGCGAACATCCGGCCAAGCTGGGTGTGATGCTGGCATATGAACTGAGCAAGGCTTATGGAAGAAGGGCTTTCACGATGGATCCGACCAATGTCGATGAGCTCTGTGATGAGGCCAGACTGACCGGCATTCAGGGGGTCTATCGCAATGCGCAAGCCCATGTCCTGAATCAGAAGGCGGTCGCCAGAAAACACTGTGAACTGCATGGCCTTAATTACGAAGACTGTGACCTGATCGTCGCTCATATCGATGGCGGGATCACGGTCAATGCCCATCATAAGGGCAGGATGGTGGATGGCAATGTCGGTTCAGGCGGTGATGGGGCTTTCACTCCGACCAGGATCGGGTCCGTTCCTGTCCTGAGGCTTCTTGATTATATCGAGGAGCATGGCGTCAAAGAGGTCAGGGACATGTGTTCAAGGGCTGGGGGATTCGTCTCGTTTTTCGGCACTTCCGATTTCAGGAAGATCTATGATCTTGTCCTGAAAGACGATGAGAAGGCAAGACTCGTATATGATTCGATGATCTACCAGATCTGCAAACAGATCGGAGCCATGGCGGTCGTCCTGAAAGGAAATGCAGATGCCATCCTTCTGACGGGAGGACTGATGATCTATGAGGATATCTATATGAAGATCAAGGAGAACTGCGGCTGGATCGCAGATATTCATGTCTATCCCGGAGAACTGGAACAGGAGGCTCTGGCTTTGCAGACGCTGAAGGCACTGCGGGGAAAAGAGAAGATCGATATCTATGATGGGAAGCCCGTTTTTTCGGGTTTTGAATTCATCGATCATTCATAAGCATCGGAAAGATGCTTTTTTAAACAAATCTTAATATTTCGTATATTCATATTTAAAGAGGGTCATGATTACAATTGAGTTGAGGAAAACAGTATGGCAAAGATATTGATTTGTGACGACGAGAAGGATATCGTCAATGCGCTGAAGATCTATCTGTCGGATACGGACTACGAGATCCGGGAAGCATATAACGGCAAAGAGGCTTTGGAGATCGTTGAGAAAGAAGAAATCGATCTGATCCTTTTGGATGTGATGATGCCGCAGATGGATGGCATCATGGCCATGGCGAAGATCAGGGAGGATCACAATATGCCTATCATCCTGCTGACGGCAAAAAGCGAGGATACGGACAAGATCCTGGGTCTCAATGTGGGAGCGGATGACTACATCACCAAGCCGTTCAATCCTCTTGAAGTCTCGGCGAGGATCAACTCCCAGCTCAGAAGGTATCTGAAACTTGGAAGCAATGTCAGCGGCAATGAAGTTTATGAGATCGGTGCCATACAGCTGGATGACAAATCAAAACAGGTCTTTGTCGATGGCGAGGAAGTGAGTTTGACACCGAAAGAATTCGAGATCCTGAAATTCCTGATGGCCAATCCTGACAAGGTGTTTTCACCAAAGGAACTCTATTCCCGGATCTGGAAAGAAGCGCCATACGGCAGTGACAATACGGTGGCCGTACACATCAGGCATCTGCGGGAAAAGATCGAGATCGATCCTTCAAATCCACGCTATGTAAAGGTGATCTTCGGCCAGGGTTATAAATTTGAAAAGGGGAAGACGAGATGAAAGGTTTCATGAAAACGACAGCAGGTAAAACGATCCTGTTTATCCTGTGTATCATATCGGCCACTATGATGGGCTTGTCATCTGTGGGGGCTCTTATCATGGCTGAAGAGGATCTGTATACCAGAACAAAAGAAGAGGTCTATTCTTCATATGTCAGAAGTGCGATGATACAGGATCTCTATCCGATCGTTTACGCTGCAAACGATCCTGATAATAAATATGAGAGTCCGAGGCTGGCCTATGCCATCTATGATGAGTATGGAAACCTCTTTCTTTCTTCAGATGACTATCAGGAAAATACAGTCAATGAAGTTTTTGAGTTCAGAGCTCTGAAAGATGAAGAAGGCGATCTCACGGATATCTTTTTTAGCAGCCATTACAATGATCACAACAGTGCCGGCCAAACGGCATATAAAGTAAAAGCCTATCTCAAATCCGATGAAAGCATCACAGATCGATATGCGATGGCTGAAAAGGTCCTTGATGTCGCTTATCCGCTGAGGTATGGCATCTATGGCATCATCGTCACAAGCCTGATCGCGTTCATCGCAGCTTTTGTTGCCCTGATGTGCGTCGGCGGCAGAAGGATCGAGGAAGGTCTTTATCCGGGTCCTTTGAACAATGTTCCTTTCGATGTCCTGCTTGGTGTTACGATCGCAGGAGCTGTGCTCTCTTTCTATGTGATCGATACGAACTTCAGAAGCGATATCCTGAGCATCGCTTCCGCACTCGTGATCTGCCTTTTCCTTATGATCGCCGTCCTTGGCTTATGCATGTCACTTGCTGTCAGAGTCAAGCAGAAAAATCTGATCAAAGGTTCCCTGACCTATAAGTTCTTCTGTTTTGCATGGGGGATCCTGAGTTGGTCATGGAAACAGATGAAAAAAGTCTTTCTTTGGATGCTTGTTTTCTTCAGGCAGATCCCGCTGGTCTGGAAGGTCGCTTTGCCGGCGTTTGGACTCAGTCTCCTGGAGATGATCCTCCTGTTTGAGGACTCGGACGCCTATACGGTGCTGTGGTTTCTAAGGACGATCGTATTGCTGCCTCTGGTCCTGTATATCTGCATGAACATGCTGCGCTTGCAAAAAGGCGGTCAGGCTTTGGCAAAAGGAGATCTATCTTATCACATCGATACGAAGGGGATGATCCTTGATCTGAAGGAACATGGAAATGATCTCAACGAGATCGCAAAAGGCATGTCGATCGCCGTGGAAGACAGACTGAAGAGCGAACGCATGAAGACGGAGCTGATCACGAATGTCTCTCACGATATCAAGACACCGCTCACTTCGATCATCAACTATGCCGATCTCATCAGCAAGCAGAGATCGAACAATAAGAAGATCTCGGAATATTCAGAAGTCCTTTTGAGGCAATCTGAAAAGCTCAAGAGATTGCTGGAAGATCTGGTGGAGGCTTCCAAGGCTTCCAGCGGCAATCTGGAAGTGAATCTGGCACCGTTCGATGCTTCGATCTTCATTGAACAGTCAGTCGGAGAATATCAGGAAAAGCTGGAGGCTGCCGGCCTGAAACTGGTCAGTGAGAAACCGGAGGAAGCAGTCATGATCATGGCGGATGGCAGAAGGATGTACAGGATCTTCGACAATCTCATGAACAATATCTGCAAATATGCGCAGAGCCAGACGCGTGTCTACCTGACGCTTCATAAAACGGATGAACAGGCTGTATTCGAGTTCAAGAACACTTCCCGGGATGCCCTGAACATCTCTCCGGATGAGCTGATGGAGCGTTTTACGAGAGGTGATTCTTCCAGAAACAGCGACGGAAATGGCTTAGGTCTTTCGATCGCGAAGAGCCTGACTGAACTGCAGAACGGAACGATGGACCTTAAGATCGATGGTGATCTGTTTAAGGTGACTCTGACGTTTCCACTGATATAATGGAATCATGATCTATCACATCACGAAAAAAGAGGCCTGGGAAAAAGAGAAGGGACACGATCAGTTCGGCCAGGATGAGCTTGACAGATATGGTCTCATCCATTCTTCGACTCTGGAAGGCGTTTTGAAGATCATTGGAAGATACGCGGATGATGCAGCTTCCTATCTTGTCCTGTATATCGATGAGGAAGCAATCAAAGATCGGATCCGTTATGAAGAGAAGGATCCCGATCATCTCTTTCCTCACTTCTATGAGCGGATCGATATGCGGCACATCAAGACCGTCAGACCCCTGAAAGCTTATCTTGACTGTATACGAAAATAGACGGTTTTGAGCCGTCTTTTTTCATATATGGAAACAAAAACGTCTGAGAGAACTATGAAAAAAAGAAAAAGATGAGATAATAAGGGTGTCACAAGCAGGTTTTCCTGAATATTGACTTTTTATTGAACTGTGAGGGGAGTAACAAAATGTCTGAACAGAAAGCTGAAGAAAAAAAGACAAAGAAAAAAACAGTAAAAACAACGAAGACCGCAAGTGCTGAGAAGCCTGAAAAAAAGACGGTCAAAAAAGTTGTGAAAAAGGCCAAAGCTGAGACTGAAAAGATCGAAGAAAAGGTTGCTGAAGTGATGGTCGCGGCTGACGGTAAACTTGCCGAAGAGCTTGAAGCGACAAAGAAGAAAGCAGCAAAGACGACAAAGGCCAAGACGACGGCAAAGAAGAAAGAAGCCGTTGAGGAAGCTGAAGTCAGGGTCGAAGAAGCAGTCCAGGAGATCGTTGAAGATCTCGGTCCGCGCAGAAGTGTTGCGTTCATCGGCTCTGAGTGCTATCCGTTCGTCAAGACGGGCGGTCTGGCAGATGTCATGTACGCTTTGCCAAAAGAGCTGGTCAAACAGAATTGTGATGTCAAGGTCATCCTTCCGCGTTATAAATGCATTCCTTGGAAGTACCAGGAGCAGATGGTATACCGCGGTGAATTCTATATGGATCTTTTTGCCGATGGCAAACAGTTTTATGTAGGTATCATGGAGTATGAGTGGGATGGTGTCGTTTATGACTTCATCGATAATGAGGAGCTCTTCACCAGCGGCAATCCTTATACCAACATGGTAGATGATATTCCTAAGTTCTGTTATTTCTCAAAGGCTGCCTTATGCGCGTTGCTTTACCTGGATTGGATACCGGATGTCATTCATTGCCATGACTGGCAGGCTGCTCTGGTCCCGATCTATCTGCGTACACTGTTCGAGAATACAAAACTGGCTTCATCCAAGACGATGCTGACAGTCCACAACCTTCGTTTCCAGGGCATCTACGGTCTGGATGCGATCCGTTACTGGTCCGGTCTGCCTGATTATGTCTTCAACAAGGATGTCCTGAAGCAGAACTGGAACGATGCCAACATGCTCAAGGGCGGTCTGGCATACTGCGATATGATCTCTACCGTTTCCAATACTTATGCCGGTGAGATCCAGTCTGAATTCTTTGGCGAAGGTCTGGATGCGCATCTGCGTTATCATTCCGGTAAGCTCAGAGGTATCGTCAACGGTATAGACTGCGATATCTGGAATCCGGAGACAGACGAGAGGATCTTCAAGAACTATGTCGTTGAGGATGCGATCGAAAACAAGAAGGCAAACAAGATCGAACTGCAGAAGGAACTCGGTCTCAATGTCGATGAGAACAAGTTCGTCATCGGCCTCATCTCAAGACTGACCAACCAGAAGGGCCTGGATCTGGTCAATTCCATCGTTCCGCAGATCATCGATGGCAATACACAGCTCGTCGTATTAGGAACAGGTGATCCGGGTTATGAGGATTCCTTCCGTTACTATGAGAATGCGTACAAGGGTGAAGTCTGTTCATGCATCCAGTATGACGAGGACAGAGCGCACAGGATCTATGCAAGTGCAGATGCCTTGCTGGTGCCGTCTCTGTTTGAACCGTGCGGACTGACACAGCTGATCGCGATGCGTTATGGTACAGCCCCGATCGTCAGAGAGACGGGCGGCCTCAAGGATACCGTCGAACCATACAACATGTATGAAGACAACGGCAACGGCTTCACATTTGACCGCTATGATGCAGGTCTGCTGCTGGATGCGATCAACAGAGCCAAGACTTTATACTTTGAACATCGCGAGAACTATGATGCGATGGTCAAACGCGATATGCAGAAAGATGTGTCATGGAAACTCTCAGCTGCTCAGTATCGTGAACTGTATTTGCAGTTAAAACCGTAATAATGGTCTCAAGGCAGGGCGTGAAGCCCTGCCTTTTTTACACAGACTTTACAAATTGATGCCTGTGATAAGATATATTTAAATAGTAATGATATATTGTGTTGAGGATGACATTTCGATCAGAGAACTGATCATTTATACACTGAAACTGTCTGGTTTCGAGGCTTTAGGCATGGAAGACGGACACAGTCTTTTTGAAGAGCTCGAAAAGGAGATGCCTGAGCTGATCCTGCTGGATATCATGCTGCCGGGAGAAGATGGCTTGCAGATCCTGAAAAGGCTGAAAGAGGATGTGCGTTATAACGCGATACCCGTGATCATGGCGACTGCCAAGACCAGCGAATTCGATAAGGTGACCGGTCTGGATATGGGTGCTGATGACTATCTGTCAAAGCCGTTCGGCATGATGGAAATGGTCTCCAGAGTCAAGGCTGTCTTAAGAAGAGGCAGGCTCTCTGTCGACAATGAAGTGATAGGTTTTGATCGTGTTGAGATCCACCGGCTCAAGAGGGAGGTCCTTGTCGATGGTCAGCAGATCGATCTGACGCTCAAGGAGTATGAGCTCCTGCTGACTTTGACGGAGAACAAGGAGATCGTCATGTCCAGGCAGCAGCTTCTGGAGAAGATCTGGGGAAGCGATTATCTCGGCGAGTCCAGGACGATCGATGTTCACATCGGGACGCTCAGGAACAAGCTTGGCCGTTATGGCAGGCACATCGTGACTGTCCATGGCGTCGGCTACTGTCTCAAGGAAGAGGCCGATGGCCAATAAGATATTCAAAAGCATCATTGCCGTCGCTTTGATCGTGCTCTTTGTCACGGTCCTTTTTTCAGTGGATGAGATGTACAGGTCGTTCTACCGCTCCCAGATGGATGTCCTCGAGGCGGAGACCAGAGTCATCGCTTATGGCATCGATGAATACGGCATCTCTTTTCTTGATGATCTTGATGAGACGGATTACCGCATCACCATCATAGATCCTTCGGGCGTGGTCGAGTACGATAACAGCGGCAGTGATATCTCCAGCATGGACAATCACATGGACCGTGAAGAAGTAAAGGATGCGTTTGAGAAGGGCTTCGGCAGTTCCACGAGAGAGTCTTCCACCTTGTTTGAAAGGTATATCTATACTGCGGTCCTGCTGAGAAGCGGCGATATCGTACGGCTTGCCAGCACCTATCCTTCCGTGTATCACATCATCACGAACCTGATCCAGCCTCTTTCGATCGTCATCCTGCTGATCTTCGTTTTTTCTTTTCCTTTCGCCTTCCATCTGACCAGAAGGATCGTCGAACCTCTGGATCAGATCGATGTCGACAATCCGGATGATGTCAACTGTTACAGAGAGATCAGGCCTGTCCTGAAGAAACTTTCCGATCAGCAGAAGCTGATCAACAGAGACAGAGAGATCCTGCTGCAGAAGAAGCAGGAGTTTGAGACGATCACCCAGAACATGAATGAGGGCATGGTCCTCCTGAATACCGAAGAGGTCATCATCGATATCAACAAGGCCGCCGCCGATCTTCTGGAGATCGATCAGGACATGTTGGGTGGATATATCAGTTCCATCGGTCATTACGACAAGATCCAGGATCTGATCGCGGATGCATCAAAGAGGCATCGTTCCAGCAAGCGAGTCAAACTGAATGACAGGAACTACGAATTTGAGATCAGTCCGGTCATTCTTGAGGATGTGATCTCAGGTTATGTCCTGCTGATCTTTGATGAATCCTATAAGGATGCCAACGAGAACATGCGCAAGGAGTTCGCTTCCAATGTTTCTCATGAACTGAAAACGCCGCTTCAGACGATCAGCGGCTATGCGGAGCTGCTTCTCAGCGGTCTGGTGAAGGAGAACGATCAGAGAGAGTGCTTCGATAAGATCTACAGTGAAGCTCAGCGGATGATCATGCTGGTCAATGATGTCATCAAGCTTTCCCATCTCGATGATGAAGAAAGCTCGATCATAAAAGAGAACATCGATCTGGGCGAACTCTGTGAAAGAGTCGTCGAGGAGATCAATAGCGAACAGAAGGGTTCCGTCACCTTGGAAGCCAGGACCTGTGAAGCTTATGTCTATGGCAACAGGGAAACACTGGAAGGTATCATCTATAATCTGTGCGAGAACGGCATCCGTTATAACAGGGAAGGCGGAAAGGTCACGGCAGAAGTCTATACGGATGACAGGCACGTTTATCTGAAAGTCACTGATACAGGCATCGGTATCGACAAGCGCCATCATGAAAGAATATTTGAACGTTTCTATCGTGTCGACAAGGCCCGTTCAAAACAGGTCGGCGGGACCGGTCTGGGCCTTTCGATCGTCAAGCACAGCTGCATATTGAACAATGCAACGATCAGCCTTGAAAGCGAAGCCGGAAAAGGTTCCACGTTCCTTGTCACATTCAACAAGACCGATTTTACAAACATTTGACTTTCACTTAAAACACCTATGACATTGGCGGTATAAGTTTATATTGGGGAGATATAGACTTATGCAATCAGATCAGATTATGACAAATTTCTTGCAGCTGATGGCCGGAGTAGGTGTTTTTCTTATGGCTTGTGAGATCATGTCGAAGAATCTTGAAGCGATATGTTCGGATAAACTGAAGAAACTCTTTTCCAAAGTATCAGGGAATAAACTGGTCGGCGTCATGATCGGTGCGCTGGCAACGGTGGCGATACAGTCTTCCGGCGCGACCACAGTCATGACGATCGGCTTTGTCAATGCGGGGATCATTTCTCTGAAACAGGCAGCGACGATCATTTTCGGAGGCGAGATCGGAACGACGATCACCGGTCAGATCGTGGCACTGGGAATGTTCGGAAACAACGGGATTGATGCCAATGTCATTTTTTCGGCTCTGGCAGGTGTTGGCGTCTTCATGAACATGTTTGCCCGCAAGGACAGGACAAAACTGCTGGGTTATGTCCTGGCCGGACTTGGCATGTTGTTTGCCGGCTTGAACATGATGTCCACTTCCATGAAGGGTTTTGCCCAGACAGAGGGCTTGAAGCTGTTCCTGGCAAGTATCGATTCCACCTTCCTGCTCATCGTGGCGGGTGCTATCCTGACAGCGATCATTCAGAGCTCTTCGGCCATCACATCGATCGCGATCACGATGGTCGTGACAGGACTGATCAACATCACGCAGGGCATCTATCTGACGCTCGGTGCCAATGTAGGTACCTGTCTGACAGGTATGCTGGCGGGAATGAAATCGGATAGTACGAATGCCAAAAGGACTTCCATGATACAGCTGATCTTCAATATCGGCGGTGTCGTCCTGGTCTATGTCATCGATATCCTGATCATGTCCATGAGCAAGGGCTCCATGTCGTTCGGGATCATGTTTGAAAAGATGTTCCCGGGACTGCCGCATACACAGCTGGCGATGTTCCATACGATCTTCAACATCGCTTCCGTGATCATCGTGCTTCCTTTTACGGACCTGCTTGTCGATCTGACGAAGAAGCTGGTCAAGGAGACAGACGAAGAGAAACAGAAAGAGCATTTCTTTTTTGTCGATGAAAACATGATCAAGACCCCGCCTATCGCTGTTGAACAGGTCCGCAAGGAGATCGTCAACATGGCTGAGATCGCCATGACCAATTTCAATATGGCGATCGACATGATCGAGACACTTGATTTCAGCATGGAAAATGCATTTATGGAGAACGAAAAGGAACTGAATTTCCTCAATCACGGTCTCGTCGATATCATCGTCAAGCTCACGCGCAAGCAAAATCTGAATAAAAAAGACCATCGCTATCTCACTTCCACATACCGTTCGATCTCTGATCTGGAAAGGATAGGGGACTATGCGGTGAATATCGTGGAATATGCCCATAATCTGCAGGGATCTGAGGAGACGTTCTCTCCGGAGGCTCTGAAAGAGATCAGACAGCTGACTGTTCTGATCAACAGTCTCTATGACTGCACGATCAAAGCCTATCTGACCGGAGATCCGAAGATGTTGAAAAAAGCGCAGGAGGAAGAAGATAAGATCGACATCCTGACCGGACAGATGGCTGCGAACCATATCCGGAGACTGGATGAAGGAAAGTGTTCACCGAGTGTCGGTGCACAATATCTGAAGCTTTCAAATGATGCCGAGAGGATCGGTGACCATCTGATCAACATCAATGCTCAGGATTATGTGATCTCTCATTAAGAAAAGAGGGGATGAAAGATGTATAAACTGTTGTGGAAATTTGTCAGTAAACTCAATATGAAAAGACGCCACCGCCAGAATCTGTATCTGGCTCTGTGCACGCTGATCTACGCGATCCTGGGGGCGATCGTCTGGTTCGCATTCGGCGATGACCTTTTGGGACAGAGTCTGAAATGGATGATCTGTTTCATTGGGTTTCCTTCGGTGATATTGGGATTCCTTTGCGGAGTCTTCGCCTTATTCAAGATCGATGACATCGCTTAAATGCGATGTCTTTTTTTCTTTCTTGTGCTTTAATAGATGAAGAGATGGTAGAAACAGGAAGGG
>JAILBD010000085.1 GCA_024681275.1 Erysipelotrichaceae bacterium | reverse complement strand
CTCAGTTCCTTCAGATTCGGAAACTGATACATGATGGGCTGCGTCGAACAGCCAAGCTCCTCAGCCAGATTCCTGGCCGTCAGAGCCGAAAGACCTTTCCTTCTGATCAGACGGAAAGCTCCTTCTATCATCTCATCTCTTGTCGTGACCGGTCTTTTTGGCATGATCTGATAAATATTATAACACTTGTTATCATATTTTCATTCAACAAAAAAAGAAGTGCTGTATGACTCCATCGCACTTCTTGACGCATTGAAATAAAAAACAGAACTAATCTCCCTTGATATCGATCAGCTCGCCCTCAACATAGTATTCGGTCCTTACCAGTTTGCCGCCCTCATCATAAGTGAAAGTCCACTGCTGGATGGCTTTTCCATCACGATCGTACATCGTCTGATCCGTGCACAGGCCTTTCTCATTGAAACTGTACTCCATCCGGCTGATCAGATTGCCATTGCTGCTGTAAGTTTCCTCGGCGATCATATGGCCTGACGCATCGTAAGACCTCTTGTGAACAGAGATCACCTCTCCGCCGACACTGTCTTCCATGTAGTCGTTCATTCCGTTCTCATCATAATGATAGGACCTCTTGTACGGGCTGCCATTGAAGTTTTCCCAGATCTCGGTGATGAGATGGCCCTTCTCGTCATAGATATAATCAACAGGCGTCATCTCGCCGCTGAAACTGTCTGTGGTCTGAAAACCCTGTATGACTCTTCCGTCCTCATCATAGATGTAACGGATGTGGTCATTCAATGAACCGTCTGCAGAGTACCAGTCCACGCTGTCTACGCGACCAAGACGATCGTAATTGTAATGATAGATATAACGGACATCGCCGCCTTCATCATAGGCCGTATAGATACGGACGTTGTCGTGGATATCGCTGACCTGACCGCTTTCGGCCTTTGCCAGGAGATCTTTTATATCATCCGATACACTGTCGTTTGCGGCGATATACGCTTCCAGAGATTCGGAAGCCTCCTTGTACTGATTGTCCTGCGTATAGGCGTAGAAGATGCAGGCAGCCGATCCCTCATTGGACGGATCCAGTTCCTGCGCCTTTTTGCAGTCCGACAGGATCCTCTCCAGCATCTCTTCAGAATAAGATCCATCGATCTCTATGCCATGCAGCAGATAGAGCTTACCTCTTTCCAGATAAGCATCGGCATTCTCCGGTTCTTCCTCAACAGCCTTTTCAAACGCTTCTGCAGCCTTCCCATACTCTCCCTGTTCCAGATACCTCATCCCTTCTTCCAGGGAAGAAGAAGCCTGATCCGCAGAACAGCCCGCCGTCAAAAACATCATCAGCACCACCAGCAATATCATTCTTTTCATAAGGGACCCCCTTGCCATAATCTTAACATCCTTTTCCGAATGTGCCCGTAAAGAAAACGTCTTTTATATCCAGACGTCTTCTTTGCATGCCATATATTTTATTTCCTGATCAGGATCACCGTCTGATAGTGTGACGGCACAAACGAAGACAACGGCTCACTCAAAAGACCCAGAGTATCCAGATACAGGGAATAGCCGCCGCAGTCTATCTGCGTATGGGCATCCTTTCCGTTGGAGTGGACCACCAGATATTCATCGTTTCCGGAATGCAGTTCACCCGGCAGATCGATATCCATTTCCGGATATCTCTTCTCTTCCTTTTTCCTGCATCCGAAAAAAAGACAAAAACATCATCACGACAAGCAGCATCTTCATGATCCTTTTCATCGGCACCGTACGCACCTCCTGAGTCTTTATCAATTTCATTATATTCTGAAAGACGATCCTTATTGAATACCAGACTCACGAACAGTCACACGCATCTTATGACCAGATTGACAAAAGCGTCTGATCTGTCAGAAAAGGCCGCGTATCCCATCAGAAAGACACAACACTTATAGTCCCTTATGTTAGAATGAAGCTGTAAAAAAAGATCGATCATCAACACTGAAAACAGTTTTTGTCATATGGAAAGGAGATCGGATATGAAGAAACATTTTTCTGTATTCATCATTTTACTGATCAGCTTATTATGCCTCAGTGCCTGCAAACCTTCTGACAGCGGTGATAAAGGTCAGACATATGAACTCGGCGGCAAGACCTTCTACAACACCGTCGACGACTATGGCCACAGTGATCACTCCAAAGTCTGGTTCGGCAAAGACGGCTCCTTCGTTCTGAACGACTCGTATTCCGGCGGCTACCAGGACTACTCCGGCAGCTGGACGATCAGCGAGAACGTCGTCTCTCTGGAAGCGGATTCCGGAAACAAGATCCTCTTTGAGATCAAGGATGAAGATACGCTGGTCCTCAAGACGACGATCGCCGGATCAAGATCAGATCAGATCTTCACGGCCGACATGAGCCAGATCAGTGAAACGGACACATTCAGCTACACCGTCTACTACAACATCTCACAAAGCAGCGATCAGCGCTCTTCTGTTGAGATCCTCTCTGACGGAAGTTTCATCTTCATCGACAAGAATGATCTGAGCATATCCGAATACAGCGGCACCTATCAGAAGAACAAGGATCAGCTCACATTGGGAAACTTCACAGGCGTCAAACCGGGCGTGAGCGAGATCATCTTCAAAGTCAAGGATGACAAGACGATGATCCTGGAAAGCGACGTCGGCATTTCCGCGACCGGCGACATCTTCTCCAGCGACAAGAACAAGATCCCTGTCAAGAAGGATGTCCCATGTACCGGACTGACTTCCCCATACCACAATTACTGGGCGGTGGAAGGCATCAAGGCATTCTCACTGGAAGTCAAACCTGTACCGGAAGATACGACGGACAAGATCACCTATAGCAGCGACGACGAAAATGTCGTCAAAGTCGACAGCGAAGGCTATGTGACCCCGATCGCACCGGGCAAGACGAAGATCCACGTCAAGTGCGGCAGCCAGACCCTGGATCTGGGCTTTGAGACCAGAGCCAAGGGACCAAAATCTGTCGAACTGGATCAGGACGAGATCTACCTCTACCTGGGCAATACCGCCAAGATCAAGGCCAAAGCGCTGCCGGAAACGGCCGATCAAACATTGACCTACGAGGTCTCCGACAAGTCGATCATATCTGTCGACAGCGACGGCACGATCCATCCGAAGATGCCTGGCGTCACCAAAGTGACGGTCAAAGCCAAGAACGACGTCTCAGCGGTATGCACGGTCGTCGTTGAAGGCGAGACGGTCATCTTCTCCATGAAAGATCACCAGGTCCTGAAAGAAGCTTCAGGCGAGAAGATCCCGTATACGGCGACTCACGTCATGTGCTATGAAGGCAATGTGAACAAGTCCGACGTCACCGATGAAGTCGAATTCCATACCGCCTATACGAGTGCTCTGGATATCGATGGCCATGGCAACGTCTACGCCAAAGGATATGTCTATGAGTCAACGGATATCGAAGTCTATTTCACCTATTCTGACGGCAGTTCCTTCTTTGTCACCTCACCGACCTATATCGTCAGGGTCGAAAAATAGAAGAAGCTGAACTTCAAAACACACATATAAAAAGGGCGGGCTGTGTCCAGACGCAGCGCCGCCCTTTTCGTTTGCATCAACGAGACCGGAACAAAGGATTATTTGCGGATGAAATGTTCATCGCCTCCGAGATCTTCGGATACATACCTTTCCGCTCTCATGTGAAGATCATACTTCTCTCTGAGCGCAGCCAGCTCTTTCATCATTGCTGAAGC
>JAILBD010000072.1 GCA_024681275.1 Erysipelotrichaceae bacterium | reverse complement strand
AGTATCGTGACGATCCTTCCCATGCTGATCGGTATCCTCTGTTGGAATCGTCTGCCGGATGTGATGGCGACACATTTCGGAATAAATAACGAGGCAAATGGGTTCAGCAGCAAGGCAATTGCTGTGTTTGGAATACCGGTGTTTCTTCTGGCTGTACTTTGGCTGGGAGCATTCGTCACATCACATGATCCCAAAAGGCAGAACATCAGTCAAAAGATGTTCTCGCTTGTGCTTTGGATTGCTCCGGTTATCTCTCTTGCCGCTGCGGCAACCATGTATCCTATCAATCTGGGCTATGAACTGGACATCACTTTTTTCAGCGGGCTGCTGCTGGGCCTGATGTACATCATAATCGGAAACTATCTGCCAAAAGCAAGACAGAACTATACGATCGGGATAAAGATCCCCTGGACGCTTGCAAACGAGGAAAACTGGAATCGGACCCATCGTCTCGCCGGATATCTGTGGATGGTCTGCGGTATTCTTATGGTTCTGATTTCTGTGATACGGTTTGATCCGGCTCAATGGCTGGTCGGCATAATTCTTATAATGGTATTGGTGCCTTGCATTTATTCCTATTGGCTGCATGCAAAGAAAGGTTTGTGACTTTTGTGCCCAAAGCCCGGTTATGGTTATAAGAAGAACGATCAAAGAGAACCGGTATGACGAATACAATTTATGATTTATGGAGAAAAAGCCATGAATTATCTTGAAGAATACTACAACAATTATGATGAAGAAGGGCGCCTTCTTTCCCGTCACGGACAGGTGGAATACCTGACCACTATGAAATACATAGAAGAATGCCTGAAAGGCATTTCAGACCCCAATATCCTTGAAATTGGAGCCGGCACAGGTCGCTACAGTGTAACATTGGCGAAAAAGGGGCTTCAAGTGACTGCGGTTGAGCTGATCGAACATAATCTGGAAATACTGAGATCCAAATTAGAGGGTACGGAACCTATCACAACAATCCAGGGAAATGCTCTGGATCTGTCCCGGCTTTCTGATAATACTTTCGATCTGACCATGCTGCTCGGTCCGATGTATCACCTTTACACAAAAGAAGAAAAGCTGAGAGCACTTTCTGAAGCGGTGCGTGTGACAAAACCGGGCGGTCATATCCTGGTGGCTTATTGTATGAATGAACCGACCGTAATTCAGTATGTATTCGGGATGAACCATCTGCATGAAGTGATGGACCTTAATATGCTGACCTCTGACTGGCATTGTATAAGTGAGCCGAAGGATCTTTTTGAGATGGTGCGCACAGAAGAGATTGCGGACTTGGATTCGACGGTTCCTGTCAAAAGAATCAAACTGGTCGCCACAGATGGTGCAACGAATTACATGCGAGAACGCATAGACTCTATGGATGATGAGACTTTCGGCAAGTGGATGGATTACCATTTTGCGATTTGTGAGCGGCAGGATCTGATTGGTGCTTCCCATCATACGCTGGATATTCTCCAAAAAGAGTAACGAATTCCAGTCTGTTGATTTGTTTCATCAAATCCGTTTTGTCGAGACGGTATGCTGCCTGTACCACCAGAAGAGAGATCACATTTAAGCACCGCATTGACCAAATGGTGCCGACCATCTGAAAACAGATGAAAATGATGGATAGATACGGTTTTGAGGAGAAGATCATATGGAATACAAAATTGAGGATCTGACGAAAGAAGAAGCCACATATATCGGCGAAAAGATCAATGAGATCGTGCCGCGCGAAGTGGATGCGGATGCGGAAGAGTTCGTTCTCAAGGTCAAGAACGAAAATGGTGAGATCATCGGTGGATGCGTTGCAGAAGCGTATGAATACCACTGGTCAAGAGTTTTGCTTGAAGAGCTTTGGGTGGATGAACGCTATCGTCATCAGGGGATCGGTTCGATGATCCTCCATGAAGTCGAGCGTATCGCAAGGCAGAAGGGATGCCGGGTCGTGACGCTTGGGACCGCCAGTTATATGGCAAGACCGTTCTATGAAAAACACGGCTACACAGTATTTACGACGCTGAAGCACGCAAACGGCTATATCACTTATTCGTTGGTCAAATATCTTGACAGGGATACGACATACTATGTGCCGACAAACAACAGCGGTACAAGGTTCAAGGTCTCCTTCGGCAGCGGGGACGATGCGGACGTGATACAAGACGGCCTTGACGCATATGACGAGGCTTATGAGCCGGAATACGAGAATATCGGTTTTTACAAGAAACTTGTGGACAAAGACGGCGGCTTTGTTGCGGGCGTGATCGCGGACGTGCACAAAGGCGCATATGGCTATATTGACGCGCTGTTTGTGGAAGAGCCATTGAGACGGCAGGGTCTGGGCACGTATCTGCTGAGGGAAGCGGAGAAACTGGCAAAGGAAAACGGTACGCCTATGATCCTGACTGATGCAGGCGACTGGAATGTAGATTTCTTCAAAAAGAACGGTTATCTGCTCAGAGGTGAGCTCAAAGATGTTCCCGAAGGACACGACTGCTACGAGCTCTATAAAAAGATTTAAAGCAGACCGATGAAATGACGCAGGAAGAATAAAGGAGAATGAAAAATGAATATGGAAGATAGAAACGTTCGACTTGTAAAAGTAGATACAAAGAATTTTGACGATCTGATCGATCTAAGACCGCATAAATCACAGTACAACTTTGTTGCCAACAACTGTTACAGCCTTGCGGAAGCCTATGCCAATATTACAAACGGGAGATACGCTCAGCCTTTCGGGATCTATGACGGAGATACGCCTGTCGGATTTCTGATGATCGGATATGACATCACAGATGAAGAAGCCGACAGGGAGAAGTTTCCTTTACTCACGAACAATTATCTGATCTGGCGCTTTATGATCGATAAGGATCATCAGAAGAAAGGCTATGGGAAAGCTGCAATGAAGCTTGCCCTGAACTTTATCAGGACATGGCCTTGCGGGGAAGCGGAATACTGCTGGCTTTCCTATGAACCAGAAAATGATGTCGCCAGAAAACTGTACCAGTCTTTCGGATTCGTGGAAACGGAGAAGATGCCCGAAGGATGGGATGAAATACCCGCAGTATTGAAACTGTAGGCATTCAGGTTTTGATCTGTTTCTTGATCGTCAGACCGATGAGATGGTGTGCTGCTTGTGCCATCAAAATATGATGATCAGTTTCTTGTGGAGAGATTTATATGGAATTTGGATGGATCAATGTTTTCGGAGCGGTGATCGTGATCCTGATGATGGTACCGAACATCATCTATGTGATCAAAAACAGGGACGAGAAGAACAAATGTACGGATCGATTCATGAATGTGATCGAGCAGATCGGCAGGTATGCATGCATCATACTGATGTGGATGCCGCTCCTGATCTGGAAATTTGGCTTTTCCAGTGTGTTTGAAATGATCCTTTATCTGATGGGGAATGGGTGCCTGCTGGCTGCTTATTGGATCATCTTCATAAGCTATCTAAGAAGGAAAACGAGAAAACGGGCTTTAGCTCTGGCGGTGTTGCCAACTTGCATATTCCTGTTGAGCGGACTGCTTCTGCATCACTGGCTGTTGGTGATATTTGCGCTTCTGTTTGGTATCGGTCACATTTATGTGACACAGAAGAATGTCTCTGTGCATGAATAAAACGACACAGGAGATGGCTGCTGGCCAGACAGGCTTGTAAGAAAGGGTGGAACATCATGAGTTATCCAAAACCTGATACAGGAAATTCCATGAATGACTATTTCACATCTCTGGCGGATTTCGTCATGCTGGCACCGCACCTCATCGAAGCCGGGAATCCGGAATCGTTTCAGATCTGGCTGGAAAAGCTTGAAAAGATAGATCGCAGAGCGCTTTTCCTTTACTTGAGAAAGCACAAAGAGGAGATCCCGCCAGAGCACATAAGGATTGCTCAGCGCCGTTTTGTGAAGGAGATCTGATGCTTCCAAAACGAAGCGGGAAGAGATGAAATGGAATGGATATGGAGAAAAACGAATGAGATTGCTGTTTGAAATGGATCAAAAGGATCATAGTCAATGTACACATACTTTTAGACGTGATTCCGCAAGAAGCATCATCATCAGAGACGGCAGGATCGCTATGGTCCACAGCCTGAAATACGATCACTACAAGTTTCCCGGAGGAGGGATAGAAAAAGACGAGGATCCTGTGGAAGCCATGATACGGGAGACCCGGGAAGAGACCGGCTTGATCGTCGTTCCTGGATCGGTTAAAGAATATGGCTATGTGCACAGGATCCAGAAAAGCGATCTGGATCCCACCGAATGTTTTGTGCAGGATAATTACTATTACCTCTGTGAAGCGCAGGACGAATTGGGATCTCAGCAGCTGGATGATTATGAGGCGCAGGAATCATATCGATTGGAGTTTGTAGAGCCTGCGTTGGCAATAAATAAGAATCGAAACGTGACAGAAAGCCTTCATCAAATGATGTTGGAAAGAGAAGCGCGGGTGCTTGAGGTTTTGATCGAGGACGGATTGCTGAAATGAAAGTGAAAACTCAGTTTTTGTGGAGGAAAAATGCGGATCGGACTGGTTTCATACCGATGTGAGAATCGTAATATCCGGTTCAACATGTCCCAGATCGAACTTGCGATGAAGCGTTCTGAAGGGAAGGTGGATCTGCTTTGTTTTGGTGAAGCGTTCCTGCAGGGATTCGATGCTTTATGCTGGGATCATGAGATCGACAGGTCTGTGGCAGTCGAGCTGTCTTCCGACGCCATTGAACAGCTGAAAAGATGGACGCTTCAATACGGTATCTCTTTGATCACGGGATACATTGAAAGGGATCAGGAAAAGATCTATTCATCCTGTGTCGTCCTATCAGAGGGCAAGATCGTTCATAATTACAGGCGTATCTCAAAAGGCTGGAAGGAGTTTTCAAAAACAGATGAACATTATTGCGAGGGAGAGGAAAGCGGATCGTTTCTTCTGGGCGGGAAAGAGATTACGATTGCCCTGTGCGGCGATCTTTGGGACTTTCCCGATCGATTCAAAACGAAGGGTCTTCTCATATGGCCGGTATATGTCAATTTCTCACTTGAGGAATGGAACGACGGAGTCCTTGAAGAGTATGCGGCACAGGCGGCACTGGTGGCAGACGATGCACTTATGATCAATCCGATCGACAGCAGTCCCTTGAATCACGGCGGATCCTTTCACTTCAGAAAAGGTCGGACGGTCGCAAAGATCCCTTTCGATGAAGAAGGAATCCTGATCGTTGACATTCAGTAGTGTTTTGATCGATCCTGGTCTGTGACGTGTAAGAGTTAACGATCAGGTTTCAATAGAAAACACCCGTTCATAGCACAGATTTTTGATGAAGACGAGTGGACGGACCAGACGGATCCTCACTCGTCTTTTTCATGGAACAGGTCGCAAGTATTTGCGATGCTTTCTTGATAAGAGGTCACTATAAAGTTATAATCATATATAGTTAGCATAGACTAACTATTGTTCGATCATCGTTCTGCAGGAATGCAGACATTAGAAAGATTTCGAAGATAGTTTCAATCATTGTAAAGAAAAGAGGATAGTGGAATGATCAAAACGACAATGAAGATCGATGGAATGATGTGCGGGATGTGCGAGGCGCATGTCTGCGATGCGATCCGTAAAGCCATACCGGAAGCGAAGAGGGTCAGTGCTTCAAGAAACAAAAAGGAAGCCTCTTTCCTGACGGAGGAGGCTGTGGATATGGATAGTCTGAAAGCTGCCATCGATGCCACAGGTTATACCTGTCTGGATATTGAATCGCTGCCTTATGAAAAGAAGAGTCTGTTTGGATGGAAATAGACAAAGATCAGGACCTGTGTCTGAATGAGAGGTCTAAAATGAAATATCACATTGAGAAAAACACGGTACAGGAGACTCTGGTCATCCCACTCTTCGGGAGACTTGTTTGCTCCGAGCGTTTTCCGGAGCTGTTTTCCGATCCGGAGGCTGAAAGGATCTGCGATTGCCTGGACTATGATTTTGCGGATAAGCGTAAGAAGATGGAATCAGTCGCCGGCCTGTTCGGAGCCATAGAGGTGGCTCAGCGGCAGTACGATCTTCGCTATGAAGTGGAGGCATACCTGAAGGATCATCCAAAAGCGGCTGTAGTCAATCTGGGCTGCGGTCTGGATGACACCTTTTCAAAAGTCGATAACGGGCAGTGCATGGGTTATAACATCGACCTGCCGGACGTGATCAAGGTGCGAAGCGACTTGCTTCCGGCCAAAAAACGCGAGAAAAACTTCTCCGGCGACCTCAACGATCACAGGTGGATGGATCAGATCGATGCTTCAAGTGGCGCAGTCTTCTTTGCGGCAGGTGTTTTCTATTATTTCAAAACCGAAGATGTCAAAAAGCTCTTTTCCAGGATGGCGGAACGTTTTCCGGGAGCGGTCCTGGCTTTCGATACCTGCAACGAGCGTGGTGCGAAACTGATGCGAAAGACATGGCTGAAAGAGGCCGGGATCAGCAATGTGAGCGCCTTTTTCTCTTTGGAAGATGAGAAAGAACTGTGCGGATGGAGCGATCATTTCTCTTCCGTTACAGCCAGGAGCTATATGCGCGGCTACCGGGATATCTATAAAAACGTCGGCTTGTTTCACAAGCTGATGATCCGCTTCTGTGACGGTCTGGTAAGGATGAAGATCGTAAAGATCGTTTTCGGAGGATAAACATGACGAGAAAAGAACAGATCAAAAACGCCTATAAGCTGACGGGCGGTCATGCCAGCTTCTATGATGGGATGATGACGTATTCCACGTTTCTTGGAAAGGCGATCTTCCGGATCGTCTGGAACATGGACGGGGAAGAGAATCTCCGGTACCTGGAAAAAGCCTTGTCGGGGATCCCGGAAGATTTCTCCGGGAAATTGCTGGAGATACCTGTTGGGACGGGCGTGCTGACCATGCCGGTCTACCGCGATCTTCCGGATGCGGATATCACCTGTCTGGATTACTCAGAGAACATGATGGCGTCGGCGCAGGAAAAGGCCAGGGACATCGGGATCAGGAACATCACCTTCCTGCAGGGCGATGTCGGGGCATTGCCTTTTGAAGATGAGAGCTTCGATATCGTGCTGTCACTCAACGGCTTTCACGCCTTCCCGGACAAGGAAGCAGCCTATCGTGAGACCTACCGGGTACTGAAAGCGGGCGGGACCTTCTGCGGCTGTTTCTACGTGCAGGGCGGTCATAAACGCACCGACTGGTTCATCAGGCATCTGTATCAGCCGAAGGGCTTTTTCACGCCGCCATATGAGACGGAACAAAGTCTGCGAACGCGTCTTTCCGGACTCTACAAGGAAGCGGAAGTCACCATGGTAGAAGGGATCGGCTGCTTCTGCTGCAGGAAATAAAGAGGATACCAGGTTATGAAAGAAAAGGATCTGCCGATAGATCTGACAAAACACAAGGTCTATTCAAAGAATGTCAAAAAGTGTGTCCTGAAACTCCTGCATCGTTACTACGACGCTGAGGCCGCAGCGAAGCTATGGGAGAAGATCCAGCTTCAGTATTGCGAATACCTGAAGGACGAGCCGGCGTTAGGCGGGCTGAAGATCACGACCAGCATCTATGATCCGATCCTGATCTTTGCCTGGTATGCCGTTATTCCGGATAAACCGCCTCTTGAAGAAGTTCAGCAGGATATATACAAGAGCTTTTTTGGGTCTTTTGATGCGATGGGGAAAGTGTTCGATCTGAACCGGAAGCTGGACAACAAACTGGCCAGCAAGATCTTTCAGAAAGCCAACGATATCCGCGTTGAAGAGATCAAAACGTTTCCGGAGTCCTTCCGCATGGGCTATTGTACTTACGACAAGGAAAACGGCGTCGTCCGTTACAGTTTTACCCAGTGCCCGAATGCGGAGTTTGCCAAACGCCATCACATGGAAGATGTGCTGCCTGTCCTATGCAACTG
>JAILBD010000023.1 GCA_024681275.1 Erysipelotrichaceae bacterium | reverse complement strand
GGTCTAGTCCTGCCGATCCCCTTAACAAGACCCCCTTATGTTTTTTCTCCTTTCCAAATACTGCCATGGACAGGAAGAGGATCCGGCTCCCTTATCTGAATATCGGAAATGAGAGGATAGTATCCTCTCATTTTTTGCTTGTAGATTGAGGGACAATTCCATATAATGGAAAGGTACGCTAAAAAAGAGGGTAACACCATGAAACTGAACAAAGGACTCAGATTTATCGCTTTCGGATTCTTATTCACACTGGTAAATCTCAATATAACGACGGCAGATTACAAGATCAATATCACACCGGACTTTATCGGCTGGCTGCTGATATTCATCGGTCTGGGCTATATGAAGGAGCGCAAGGGCGATCTGTTCTTCAGAGTCATGGCGATCCTGCTGAGTCTGGTGACGCTGGCCATGTGGATCGTGCGTTTCGTTTTGCCGAAATTCGATCTGAGGCTCTATGAGATCGGCGTGAGCGCATTTGCCGTTCTCTATATCACGCTTCTGCTGGGTTTCCTGGAGAAGACAGCCAGACAGTGCGGATCTTCCCATGCCGGGAATCTCAAGATCGTGAAGTATGTCTATCTGATCGTCTATATCCTCTTCCAGTCGATCTCTTTTGCCGGTCCGTATCTGCCGGAAAATGTGCTCAAGGTTCTGGTCCTTGTCTCAGGAGTCGCCGTGCTGATCACAGCGATCGTGACGGCTGTCGTCCTCTTCAGACTGTCCTTTGATGTCGAAGAGAAAGAAGAGTTTTAAAAGCTGATCGCGCGATCAGCTTTTCTTTCATTCATATGTGATGGAGTATCCCCGTTCGTAGAGGATGCGACTGCTGTAGGAGTATTCCCCGTATTTGAACAGGAGTTCCGGAACATTGACCGGAAGCCTGCCGCCCGGTCTTCTGTCGCCATACAGGACCATTAATGCGGCGATGAGGTTTGGCGGATAGCCTTTCTCGTTGAGAGGCATCTCTCTGATCCCGGCGGCATAGTAGGCGGCGATCTTGGCGTCCGCTTCAAAGCGGGCCAGATCGTATGGCAGATGGCAGGAGACGAGGACCGTCTTCTTTTTGTTTTTCTGGCAGAACATCAGGGAGCGGTCGATCATCTTGAATTCGATGCCATTGAGGTCTGCCGTCTCATAGAGGTAGGAGAGGAAGACGACCGTATCGGCCTTTTTCAGCTGCGGCCGGATGTTTCTGTTGAAATCCTCCTGTGTGTATTCGTTTCCGAAGGTGCAGATCGAGATGTTGCGGCTGGAACTGATGAGACCTTTCTCTTTCAGCATCTCGATGCCATAGCGCATGGAATTGGTCTGCGGGCCATAAGGGGCCATGATCAGGACCTTGTCGTCCTCGCTGAGCGGCAGGATGCCATCGTTCTTGATCAGGGTGATGGCTTTTTCGGTGATCTCCATTTCGGTCTCGTGATGGGATTTTGAGCCGATGTCGATCATTTTTTCTTCCCTGTCTGGATGAAGGATGCCGTGTTTCAGTTTCAAGGTGATGATGCGGCTGACTGCTTCATCGATCCTTTCTTCGCTGATCGCTCCTTCTTTGACCAGGTTGACGATGGCGGTGACATAGTTGCGCAGTTCTTTCAAATACAAGGAGACGCTCTTGTGTTCGTCGACCGGCATCAGCAGCATGTCGACTCCGGCGTTGATGCTGAGGCGTATCGCGTCTTTCTTGCGGAAGTTTTTGGCGATCGCATTCATGGAAAGGGAATCGGTGATGACGACGCCGTTGAAAGAGAGCTTTTCCCTTAAGATGCCTTGAATGATCTTGCCGGACAGTGTCGCCGGCAGGTAGATCTCTTCGCCGTTGAGCGAATGATAGGTCTCTTCTTCGATCAGCGGATACTGGATGTGGGCGGACATGACCATGTCGACACCGGCGTCGATCCCTTTCTTGAAGGGGATCAGTTCAAAGGAGGAGATCTCTTCCAGGCTCTTTTCGATCATGGGCAGGCCTGTGTGGGAGTCTGTATCGGTATCGCCGTGTCCCGGGAAGTGCTTGATCGCGGAGATCACGCCTTCATCTTCCAGTCCTTTGACGAAGTAGACGAGGTCGTCGGCGACGGTCACAGGATCGTCGGAAAAGGAGCGGATACCGATAATGGGATTGGACGGATCGGAGTTGATGTCGGCGTCGGGTGCCAGATCCAGATTGATGCCCAGGTCCCGCAGCTCGTTTCCGATGATGCGGGCGGCCTGATAGATGTCTTCACTGTCTCCGTTGGCGCCAAGGGCCATGTTGCCGGGCATGATGGTCCCGAAGCTGATGCGGCTGACAGCGCCGCCTTCCTGGTCCGCGCCGATCAGCAGAGGCAGATGCCCGCCTTTCACAGAGGCCGCATTGAGTTCGTCGATCAGTTTCACCGTCTGCGTCGCGTCATGGATGTTGTCTGAGAAGAGGATGATGCCGCCAAAGCCCAG
>JAILBD010000019.1 GCA_024681275.1 Erysipelotrichaceae bacterium | reverse complement strand
ACAGTCCGCTTTTGAGACCCTCTGTACGACTAAACGCATTTATTTCGTGTTCTTGACCTTGACCCAGAGCTCAGAGATCGTCTTGAGCACTTCCTCATTGTTGTGGAAGACTTCGTCATTGGCCGTCCTGTCACGCGGGATGTAGGCATCGATGCCTTCATAATCATTGCCCTCAGATGCCAGATCCTTCAGGACGTCCGCATTGGCGGAAGAATAACCGACAAAGCTAGAATTCTCATAAGCCTGATCATAATCGGTGACATAGTCCATGAACTTGTAGGCATTCTCAACGTTCTTGGCATCCTTGTGGATGACCATCGCGTCGACGAAGTAGTTGGTCCCCTCGGCCGGAGCCCAGAAAGCCATATTCTCGTTCTCCGTCGCGATCAGAGCCGCATCGCCGGAGTACATCATGCCCATCGCCTTCTCGCCATTAGCCAATCCGTCGATCGCCTCATCGGTGACATAAGCCGGATCCATGTTCTGAGCGATATCGATCAGCCACTCATAGGAAGCCTGGATCTCTTCCGGAACATCCGTATTCATGGAATAACCCAAAGCCTTTTCAGCCATCATGAACGCGTCACGGATGGAATCGTACATGTAGATCATGCCCTTGTACTTGGTGTTTCTCAGAACGTTCCAGCCTTCTGATTCGACATCAGCCGGATCGATCAGGGTCTGATCATAGCAGATCCCGACATTGCCCCAGAAATAAGGGATGGAATAGTCATTGTTCGGATCGAAATCCATATTCAGGACCTGATCATAAAGCTGATCCATGTTGTTCAGCTTGGATTTGTCCAGAGGCTGGATCATCTTCTCGTTGATCAGTCTTTCGATCATGTAGTCGGACGGGATGATGATATCGTAGACCGTGCCGCCCAAAAGCTTGGTATACATGGACTCATTGGAATCAAAAGTCGTGATATAGATCTTGATGCCATATTCCTTCTCAAAACCGTTGATGATCTCATCAGAGATATACTCGCCCGGCAAGAAGACATAGAGTTCACCATTGTCTTCGTTCGTTGACTTGCTGCAGCCGGCAGCGCCGACCAGCACCAGTAATACCAGCAAGATGCTAAGCAGTTTCTTCATTTCTTTTCCTCCTCGCCCTGATAAGCGGCAAAACATTTGAAAATACAAGTATGAGCGTGATCGCAAAGACGATCAGCGTTGAAAGCGCATTGACACTCGGATTGATACGCTTGGTCGTTGCGTAGACATAAGTAGAGATGTTGTTGATACCCGGACCCGTCGTGAAATAAGAGATGACGAAGTCATCGAATGACATCGTGAAAGCGACGAGCGCTCCGGATACGATACCCTCCTTGATCTGAGGGATGATGACCTTGTAAAGAGCCTGGAAAGGCGTGCAGCCAAGGTCCAGCGCCGCCTCGGCAATGTTCTCATCCAGCTGTCTGAGCTTAGGCGATACCGAAAGCATCACATAAGGGATACAGAAGATGATGTGCGCCAGCAGCAGCGTCCCGAAACCCGTCGGGACATTCAGCGTCGAGAACAGCAGCATCAGACCGATGGCCGTAACGATATCCGGATTCAGCATCGGCAGATTGTTCACCTGCGTGACGACCTGTTTGATCAGTCTGGAAGACTTGCTGAGACCGATCGCCACGATGGTACCGACGACCGTAGAAACGATGGTCGCGATCACAGCGATCAGAACAGAATAGTATATGGATTCCATCATCGCCCTGGTCGAGAACATCTTCTCATACCACTGCAGAGAGAAACCCGTGAAATTCGTCAATGAACGTGAGGCATTGAACGAAAAGAAGACGACATAGACGATCGGCAGATAGAAGAACGCCATGATCAGTCCCAGATAGAACCTGTGAAACAGCTTGCTCTTCTTCTTCATCATACGGCCTCCTTGTCATAATCGAACTTCCTGGTGAAGTACATGGAGATCAGGATGACCAGAGCCATGATCAGCGAGATCGCTGAACCGAAGTTCCAGTCGCCGGTCGTGACGAAGTAGTTCTCGATCAGATTACCGACCAGGACATAGGAACCGCCGCCCAGAAGCTTCGGAATGAAGAAGCTGGATACGGCTGGCAAAAAGACGAGCGTGATGCCCGAGATGATACCCGGAACACTCAACGGCAGCGTGACCTTCAGGAAAGCCATCCTGTCATCGCAACCCAGGTCGTGGGCGGCAGGCACAAGGGATGGATCCATCTTGGACAATGACGTATAGATCTGCAGGATCATATACGGCAGGAAGTTATAGACCATGCCGATGTAGACCTTCACCTCCGGAGAGAACGGCATCTCAAGCAGGATGCCTCTCCAGGCATAAGTCCTCACCAGCATGTTGATGAGCTGCGGCAAAGTGACCATCAGCACCATGACGGACTGCGAGTCCGCCTTCATCTGCGCGATGAAGTAAGCTGCCGGATAACCTAGCAAGATACAGATGACCGTCGTGATCAGAGCCAGCTTCAGGCTTCGCCCAAGCACTTCAACAAAGATCGGATCCGAGAAGAAACGCACGAAATTGGCGAACGTCATCCTCACAGGGATCACAGAATTGCCGCGTGTCGAAAATGCGTAGAACACGATGATCAGCATCGGCAATACGATCAGAAGCGCTGCCCAGATCAGGTACGGATATACCAGTCTCCTAAAGCTCTTCATAACCCGGACTCTTTTCCATTACATGTATATCTTCAGGAGAGAAGTCGATCGAAATGATATCGCCCTCTTCCTGATGCTCAGTCGTGTGGATCTTGTAAGTGCGGCCCTCCGTGACGAACGTCACATCATAGACGCCCTCATCGATGTCCATCGGATCGAAATCGAAACGAACATCATCGATCTCGATCTCATTCTCCGTCTCCAGATCCCAGGCATAAGCACCGGCCCAGTTCTTCAGGTCGACGGAGATCGCCATGGACTCCTCGATCTCATCGATGGACTTGTAGACATCGAAAGCCTGGATACCGATCTTCTCTTCCTTGTCCTCGTTGAACTTAGGAAGGACGACATCGACATCGCATTTGACCGAAGTGCCGGCAGCCGTCTTGAACGTGATCTCATATCTGCCCGGCTCATTCTTGATATCGTGAATGACGGAAGTGATAGAGACTTCCGTCTCATCCTCATCATCTTTCCACGCCTGCGCGTTGGCATACATGATCAGATCCTCATTGGTGATCGAAGGGACATCCGCAACGTCCATCATGAAGTCCGAAGCAGACATCATCTCGTTGGCTTCCTCATTGTGGACACCTTCGTTGCCCATGACATGAAGTTTGATCGTCTTGGCAGCGCCGCGCTTGGTCTCAACGATGACCTCGTAGTGGACACCCTTGAACAGAACTGAAATGACCTGTCCATTCAGCTTGCCTCTGCCCTTTTTCTTGATCTGAATATCTTCCGGTCTGATGACGACATCGACCGGCTCGTTCTCTTTGAAATCATAGTCGACACACTCGAAGTCCTTGTCATCAAAATTGACCAGATAATCCTTCTTCATGATGCCATCGATGATATTGGACTGACCGATGAAGTTGGCGACATAGCGGTTGATCGGCTCATTGTAGATCTCAGTCGGCGTACCGATCTGCTCGATATTGCCGTCTTTCATGACGACGATCTTGTCCGACATCGTCAGAGCCTCTTCCTGGTCGTGTGTGACGAAGATGAAGGTGATGCCGACTTCTTCCTGAATGCGCTTCAGTTCCTGCTGCATCTCCTTGCGCAGCTTGGCATCCAAAGCACTCAAAGGCTCATCCAGCAGAAGGACATCCGGCTCATTGACCAGCGCTCTTGCGATCGCAACTCTCTGCTGCTGACCGCCGGAAAGCTGAGTGACATCTCTTTTCTGATAACCGTCAAGACCGACCAGTTCCAGCATCCTGTCGACTTTCGGCTTGATCAGGTCATTCGACATCTTCTTGATCCTGAGACCGAAGGCAACATTGTCATAGACATTGAGATGCGGGAATAACGCATACTTCTGGAAGACTGTATTGATCGGACGTTTATAAGCGGGAACATCAGAGATCTCTTCGCCGTTGAAGATCACAGAACCTTCATCCTGTTCCAGAAATCCGCCGAGGATCCTGAGCAGGGTAGTCTTACCACAACCAGATGGTCCTAAAAGGGTCACGAACTCATTTTTATAGATATCGAGATTGATACCCTTTAAAACCGTTTGACCATCGAAACTTTTAACAATATTCCTGAATTCAATCAACTTTTCCATAGTCAAAAGCCCTCCAAATAAAATCATTATACGTTATTTTTTACTGTTTTTATGGAAAATGGAGAAAACTTTCATTTTCACTAAGGATTTTTCTTTTTTCTCCGGATAACGGTTGTTTTTTTGTTTTTGCAGATAAAAAGAAGCAGATCGTTTCCTGAAGGAACAGATCGCTTCTATCGGCAAAGAAAAACAGGAGCAAACTCCTGCTTTCTGTTATTTCGTGACTCCGTCGATGAAGGCCTTGACGCCGGCAGCATCCTTATAGCCGCCGAACTTGCCGATGACCTCACCATCTTTGAACATATAGATCTGCGGGATCGACATGATCTGGAACCTTTCAGCCAGATCCATGTTGTCGTCGACATTGACTTTCGCAAATTCTATTTCAGGGTAATCATTCGAAACTTCCTCAACGACCGGTCCCAGCATCTTGCAAGGTCCGCACCAGTCAGCGAAGAAATCGATGAATGTGACACCGTTCTTGATCATTTCATCAAATTCTGCAGTATTGATAATCTTCATTACACTTTACCTCCTGAATCAATTATCCTTTATATATTTCCCGAAATAAAGCGAAATGCTTCTACACGATCTCAATGCTGTAGGAGATGCGGTAAGTCTCGCCTTTCGGCAGACAGACGACATCTCTTTCCTCAAAAGGCGTGCTGAGATCATCCTTGTCGATGTGATCGACCCAGGGCTCCAGGCAGATGAACGGCGCATGCGGCGTCCACAGAGCGAAGATCCTGTACTTGTCATCCGTCTTCATGACGACCTTGTTGACTCCATCGCTCAGCGTGAAGACGCGGCTCTTCGGATCATTGACGATGAAAGTCGGATATTTCTCAAAGAGCTCATAGCTCAGCGCGACCTTTGAACCCTCGACATCCTCCCGATCGAACTCGACCCAGTAGTCATCGAAACGTTTGTTCTTATCTAACGGACAGTTGAAAGCGGGATGCTGGCCGAAACCGAAATACAGATCTCCGTCTTCCCTGTTCTTCACTTCATAAGCGATGCAGACTTCGGCATCCTTCAGTGTGTAGCGGACATCGAGCTCAAACAGATACGGATACTCTTTCAAGGTATCCTCATTGGCACTGATCCTGAACAGCAGATAGTCGTCGCCCTGCTCAACGAAATCAAATTCGCTCTTGCGGCAGAAACCGTGATTGTTGACCTTGTGATCCTGTCCCTTGAAATTCAATATCTTGTTGGCAGGCGCCGTGACATGCGGGAACAGCAGAGGATTCCTGTTTGCCCAGAAGGCAGGATCGCCGTTCCACATGTATTCGATATCCTTGTCTTTTCTTCTGAAACTCGCGATCTCGCAGGCGAACGTATCGACCTTCAGGACCGCTGTCTGATTTTCCAGTGTATAGATCATTAGAAAAAAATAGTGAATTACTTCACTATTTCTCCTAAAGCACTGCCCTTGATACCGGCAGCATTGCCTTCATCTGTATCGATGTGCATAGCCAGCGCAAAATCATCTCTGACTCTGACGACCGTGTCACCAAACACCAGGCTCCTGCCTTCAGTCTCGATCTTGACGTTGACGATCTCGCCGTTGCTGACGCCGTAAGCTTCCGCATCAGCCGGAGTCATATGGACATGACGCTTGGCAGCGATGACGCCCTTCTCCAGTTCGATCTCGCCGCACGGACCGACCAGCTTGATGCCAGCAGTGCCTTCGATATCGCCGGATTCCCTGATCTTTGCCTCAACGCCCAGCGTTCTGGCATCAGTGAGTGAAAGTTCGACCTGTGCTTCCTTTCTTTCAGGACCCAGGATGGAAGCCTTCAGCTCGCCTCTTGGACCGACGATCGTCAGCTTCTCTTCGCAGGCAAACTGGCCTGGCTGAGACAGAGCCTTCTTGGCCGTGAGCTCATGGCCTTCGCCGAACAGGATAGCGACCTGTTCCTTGGTGACATGGATGTGACGGGCACTTATTTCAACGATAAATTTTTCCATACTTATTTACTCTCCATCTTTCTATCTAAATTATACTAGGTTTTTTTCAGAATCTGACGCCCTGTTTTGCCTGACGCTCCATATCTCTCTTCTTATCGCTCTCGCGTTTGTCATAAAGCGTCTTGCCCTTGGCCAGTGCGATCTCGATCTTGGCCCTGCCGTCTTTCAGATAGATGCGCAAAGGGATGCAGGTAAAGCCCTGTATCTTGCACTTGGAAAAGAGCCTCTCGATCTGCTTCTTGTGCAAAAGGAGCTTGCGATCCCTGGTCTCATCGTGATCGTTGTAAGTCGCCTCCTTGTAGGAAGAGATGTTCATTCCCTTGATGAAAGCCTCGCCATCACGAAAAGTCACGTAAGCTTCCTTCAGTGACACTTTTCCCTTTCTCAGCGATTTGATCTCCGAACCCAGCAGGACCATGCCCGCCTCATAGGTCTCTTCGATGAAAAAATCGTGATATGCTTTTCTGTTTACAGCAACGTCTTTCATAAATGACAGTTAAAAATAGCGAAATATGATTTCGCTATGTTCTCTTAATCGGTGATCCTGATGATGATGACCAGGACAAAGAAAAGGATGCCCAGTACCATCGTGATGATAGAGATGACTTTCTCCGGACCACGTTCTTTGACGTTCTGGAAAAGACCCAGATCGCCATTGCCCGTGAATGCGGATAAAGCATCGGATTTACCGCCCTGCAGCAGAGATATGAGGATTAATAATACGGCAACGATAAGTAACAATATTTTCATGATTCACTCCTTAAAATTCCGATCTTGCCAGATCAACGTAATTGATATCCGTCGGTGTCTCGCGTCCGAACAGGATGATCAGAACGGTCGCCACCTGAGTCTGATCATTCATGGATTCGACCTTGCCCTCCATGCCGGAGAACGGACCGGAAAGGATCTTGACGGAATCGCCGACAGCGAAATCGACCTCGATATTCTTATCGGACTGTCCGATCCTTCTTAAGATCTTCTCGATCTCATCCTGTTTGACAGGGAACGGTTTCGCGCCGCCACCTGATGAACCGATAAATCCGGTGACACCAGGTGTGTTTCTGACGACATACCATGCCTCATCGGTCATGATCATCTCAACGAAGAGATAACCCGGGAAGATGTTCTTGACGACTTCCTTGGATTTCTCGTTCTTGACCTCGATCTGCGTCTCTTCAGCGACGACGATCCTGAAAAGGTTTTCCGAGATGCCCATGGTCTCAAGCCTCTTTTCCAGATTGTCCTTGACCCTGTTCTCGTGGCCCGCGTAAGTGTTTACGACGTACCACTCCTTCTTGTTCGCCTGCTCAGTCATATTACAGGACTCCTACGTAATTGAGGAAAGCGGAAATGACCGCCAGACACAAGGCAAAGAAAAGAACGAAGAAACCGGTAAAGATGATGACCTGAACGGAATTGGTCAGAAGGTCTTCCTTCTTCGGCCAACGGATCTTGGAGATCTCTTTCCAGATCGCAGAGAAACTAAACCACTTCATACTAACCTCCTATTTTGTCTCTTTGTGCAAAGTATGCTGATTGCACTTCGGACAATACTTTTTAAGTTCGATACGCTTCGTATTGCTTTTATTCTTGTTTGTCGTGTAATTGCGCGACAGACATACGCTGCAGGTAAGAATTACTTGCTTTTTTTCCTTCATAATTCCTCCTTCAAGGTATATAAAAAGTTATCTCCTGATAACCTATTCTTAATATACTCAAAACCGCATGCACTGTCAATCCCGAAACTGCCCATATCCCTGAAAACATGGTCTATACAGCATAATAAACTGTATAGACCATCACGATCAGCTAGATCGCCAGCATCGAGATCCTGTTCAGATACTTCTTCAGCATTTTTCTCAGGATCCGGAGACGATTGTCCAGCCTCTTGGAAGTGATATTGAGCCTTTCAGCGATCTGCTCATAAGTCATATCCTGCCGCTTGAGCTCAAAGATCTTCCTGTCCTCCTCGTTCAGACTGTCCATGAAAGCCTTGAGTTCTTCCCTGAAACACTCTTCCCGATGATAACCGGCGGGATCTTCCCGGACACAGAACTTCAGCGAATAATCGATGCTGGTATCCAGGGACAGCTCATCGCCATAGCTGCGGTAGGCCGTGCGCAGGACCTCCCTGATCCTGCTGCGTATCACCATGAATGCGTAGGAAGAGAAGCGGACATTTCTTCCTTCCTCGTAGTTCTTCACAGCCCGATACAGAGCCAGCGAACCCTCCTGAAACAGATCGTTTTCATCGATCCTGAAGTCGCCTTTTTCCAGATTGTTCATGTAAATGATCTTGTAGATCATCGCTTTGAAATGCCGCAGCAGCTCGGCGAACGCCTCCTGCTCATCCTGGCCATCCCTGATCATCCTGACTAATTCCAGATCTTCTTTCATACTTCTATTATGAAATAAAAAACCGGGGAACTGACTCCTCGATTTCTTCCTTTTTTCTTCCGTTTTCAACGTGGAAAAGTGGAAACTAAGACCTTTTGTCCAGGATGTTGTAGAGCAGGATGCCGGCAGCAACAGACGCATTCAGGCTGCTCACTTTGCCATACATCGGCAGCTTCACGATGAAGTCGCATTCCTCTCTCACCAGCCTCGACATGCCCTTGCCCTCTGAACCGATGACCAGCACGGTATTCATGTCGTAATCCAGATCGGTATACAGGGAAGTCGCCTCTCCGGCTGATCCGACGATCCAGTAGCCCTTCTTTTTGAGCTCCTTGATCGTATTGACAAGATTTGTCACCTCAGCGACCTTTATGTACTCCAGAGCCCCTGAAGCCACCTTTGCGACCGTCTCATTGATCCTGGCCGCATTATGGGACTTGTAGATGACTCCGTCAGCTCCGGCACATTCCGCCGTCCTGATGATGGCTCCCAGATTGTGCACATCCTCCAGCCCATCCAGCATCACGATCAGGCCATTCTTCTCTTTGATCATCTCATCGACTTCAGAGAACCTGAAACTTTCGACCTCTGCCACATAACCCTGATGATTGCCATTGCGGCAAAGACCATTGAGCTTTCTGCGATCGACGATCTCATAAGGGATCCCCGCATCCCTGATGGCATGGTCATCAAGCACGTAAGCCTTGATGATGCGCTTGCTGCGCAGAGCCTCAAAGAACGAATTCTTGCCATAGACATACTCACTCATTGGCAGTCCCTCCTTCAAATACCTTTTCAAAAAACACCTCAAGCCGCTCAGGATCGCTCAGATACAGATAGCCACAGACCGCTTCCAGACCGGAAGCACACTCGTAAGTCAGACGATCCCCGTTCTTGGGGATGTGCGTGATGTGGTTCCTTCCTCTTTTATAGACCTCCAGTTCCTCATCTGTAAAGAAACCCTCTTCTTCAAGACGATGGAAGACTCTGGTCTGCCCTTTGGCCGAATTGTAGCCATTACAAAGCTTCTGCAATGAAGCAGAAGCCTGATAGTGATTCTCAATGAAGTACTGTCTCACCCGCAGCGTGAATACAGCATCACCGATGAAACTCAGTGAATTCGAACTATATTCTTTCAGATCCATTACAGAATGCCTTTTTCCATCAGGATCTGACGATACCTGTCAGCGCTGTCGAAATCCTTGGCCGCCTTAGCCTCATTCCACTTCTGATAAATGTCCTTGTCCTCATCAGACAGGACGGTCCTGTCGATAAAGACACCGAGGATCTCCAGCATCTTTTCGATGGCGTTGTATTCCAGAGCCACCTTGTCCCAGTCGATATCCCTGGTACGCAAAGCCTGATTGAGAAGCTTCAGCGTATCAAAGATGACCATGTAGGCATTCGGCGTATTGAGATCATCAGCCATCTGATCCAGGAACTCCTTGTACTTTTCCTCATCATAGGCATCCTTCAACCCGATACCGGCGATCTGGGACTTGACCTCGACCTGCTTCAGAGCGGTCTGTATCTTGGTCAGCTCCGTCTTCGCCGCCGTGAAAGTCTCTTCGTCATAGATCAGGGAATCGCGGTACTTTCCGGACAGCAGGAACCATCTGACCAGATTTGCGCCATGTTCAGCGATGACATCCTTGGCCCACTGAGTGTTGCCTAAAGACTTCGACATCTTGCCGCCCTTCGTCTCCAGCATGCCGTTGTGAATCCAGTAGTTTGCCAGCCTGTGGCCGTTGCAGCACTCAGACTGAGCGACTTCGTTCTCATGATGCGGGAACTTGAGATCCTTGCCGCCGCCGTGGATGTCGATCAGACCGGAATTGAACTCCTTGCCGATCATGACGACACATTCCGTATGCCAGCCCGGACGCCCTTCTCCCCAAGGAGAATCCCACTTGATGCCTTTTTCCGTCTTCTTCCACAAAGCGAAATCCAGCGGATTCCTCTTCAGGTCATTGGTCTCGACACGGGCACCCGCATTGAGGTCTTCCAGCCGCTGATGAGACAGCTCACCGTATTTCGGATCGGACTCGACAGAGAAATAGACATCTCCATCGACCACATAGGCATTTCCCTTCCTGACCAGCTGATCGATGAAATCGATGATCTCATCCATCGTCTCGGTGACTCTCGGCGTCACATCCAAAGGAATGATGTTCAAAGAATCACGGACATCGTTGTAAGCCTTGATGTAACGCTCTGCGATCTCATTCTCAGAGACACCTTCCTCCAAAGCCTTGTTGATGATCTTGTCATCGACATCGGTGAAATTGGAAACGAACTTCACCTTGTAACCCAAAGCCTCAAAAGTCCTTCTCAATGTATCGAAAACGACGATCGGACGGGCATTTCCGATGTGCGCATGATTATAGACCGTAGGACCGCACACATACATGCTGACCTCGTTCTCTCTGATCGGAACGAACTCCTCCGTCTTCAACGTATAGCTATTGTACAGTTTCATTTTCTCTGACCCCCAAATAATACTGATATATACTGTCTTTCAATTTGACCCATTTTTTCATCTCTTTAGTCGTGATCGCATAATCGGGCTTGAGTTCCCCGCTCAAAATGAGCTCAATGAGCTCCTCATCGGTAAACGAACCCTCAAAACCCTTGATCCTCCAGATCTTACTCTTTTTCATCTTCTATGATCCTGCAATAAGTATACTCTATATCGCTGTTCAGCAGCTCGGACTTTGTCACTGTCCTGCCATCCAAAGAAGACCAGGACACCGTGAC
>JAILBD010000263.1 GCA_024681275.1 Erysipelotrichaceae bacterium | reverse complement strand
TCTGATCATTCCGGTGATCATACTCTGTTCGATGATCGCCGGCAAGGTCTTCTTTAAGAACCGCAATGCCGTACAGGAGAAGATTGCGAAAGTGACTGCCAGGCTGGCAGAGAAGATCGACAATATCGAACTGATCAAATCTTATGGAACGGAAGAAAGGGAGATCCTATCCGGTGATGAAGTGATCCTGGAACTCGATAAAGTGAAAAGACAAGGAGCTCTTGCGGATCAGATCGGTGCTTTCATCAAAAACATGATCTGGTGGATCCCGGTCATTCTGATGATCGTCCCGCCGGCAATACTGAAATTCAAGGGAGAGATGGATACGGCAGGCTTCTTTGCCTATATCATGCTGGTAACGACATTCAGAACCTACGTCTCCGAGCATCTCGACCTGTGGAACTATCTGAAACAGGCTCAGGGTGCCACTTTACGTCTGTCGCAGATCCTGCAGCTTGACGATGAAAGAAGTACGGGAGAGATCGCGAAGCCTGAATCAGGGAATATCGAATTCAGAAATGTGTCTTTCGGCTATGGCGAAGAGAAGGTCCTCGATGACGTTTCTTTCGTCATCGAAAAAGGCAAGAAGACGGCGATCGTCGGCTTAAGCGGATCGGGCAAATCAACGATCCTGAATCTGATTGAAAAGTTCTATGATCCGGATTCGGGTGAAGTCAGCATTGCCGGAAAAGATGTGAAAGATCTGCAATGCAAAGGGTACAGAAGCCTTTTCTCCTATCTTCCGCAGAACGCTCCGGCTTTTTCCGGAACGATCCGTGAGGTGTTGAACTATTCCGATGAAAGACCGCACAGCGATGAACAGCTGCATGCGGCACTTCGAACCGTAGGTCTGGAAAAAGATGTTGAAAAACTGGGCGGTCTGGAACATAGGATCGGCTATAACGGAGAGACGCTTTCGGGAGGACAGAGGCAGAAACTGGGGATCGCCAGAATGCTGCTGAGCGACAAGGAATATGTGCTGCTGGATGAGGCGACTTCCGCGCTCGATCCGGAAGCGATGTTAAGTATTTCCGCAAAGATCGATGAAGTCTGTCAAAACAAGACACAGATCCTGGTCGCCCATGATCTTTCGACCGTAAGGAACGCCGACAAGATCCTGCTTATCGACAAAGGAAAGATCCTGGCCGAAGGCACACATCAGGAACTGCTGGATAAAGTTCCTTTCTATGCACAGCTTGTCAAGGAGGCGGCTTAATATGACATTCTCTGAACTCTTTACATATAAAGCAGACAGCAAGGAAAGATCTGCCGCTTCAACAAAGAAAGTCCTGCGCAGCCTTTACAAAGGCGTAAAGATCAGATGGATCGCGATCATCATCGGAGCGATCCTGTCGATCCTGAGCAGTCTGATCATCTTTGCGGTCTATGATGAATATACCGCCATTTTCTACGGCACCCTTGATTCCCTGGCTCCTTTATGGAAGTATCTGCTTGTCTCATTCATTCAATATATCGTCATCTTCGCTTCGATTATCGGCGATCTGGCACTGGTGGGTGTCGTCACCGGAGTCAGAAGAAAGATGTGGAAGAAGATGATGAAGCTTCCTTTGAAGGACTTTGACGAAGCGGAACCCAACAGCATGCTGTCAAGGATCACTTCGGATGCCGAATATGCTTCTCAGCCATTTACCGTCGTGATCGTGATCCTGCAGCTGCTGTTCTCGGCGAACACTCTGCTTGCTGTGCGTCCGACCGGTCTTCCGGAAGCTGCGCCATTTGCACTCATTTCCCTTCTTCTGGCGATCGCGATCATCATCTTCAGCATCCGGATCGCTTCCCGTTCCGCGACCTATCTGCAGGAAAGGATCTCCATGCTGACTGATCATTACAGTGAACAGATCTCGAATATCCGTTTCATCAAAGCCTCCAACAGTGAGGAAAAGGCGATCGAAAAAACGGATCAGCTGATCGATGATCGATATAAAGCGGCTCTATATAACGCTTTCGGAAATGCCTTGAATGCGTTGGCGGGAAGATCCATCTGGATCATTGCCTACGCTTCCTGCTGTCTGGGCGGCATTATGGCGATCCGGCATCATACGATCGATTCCACGGGACCGATCCAGGAAGTCTATGGTTACATGACGGCAATGGAAGTCGGGATCACTTATCTTTTGAGCATTCCTACCATATTCGCGGCAGCCCTCGGCGGAAGCAAGAAGCTTGCGTCTTTGCTGCAGGGAAAGGAAGAAGATACCGAAGCAGGAAAAGAAATGGACAGGTCCGGAGATATCGTACTTTCCGATGCATCTTTCTCCTATGGGAATGATAAAACGATCGACTCACTTTCCGTTGTCATTCCTGCCAACAAAGTCACGGCGATCGTCGGTTATAACGGCAGCGGCAAGTCGACTCTTGTCAAACTGATCGACCGTCTCTATCCGTTGAACGAAGGAGAACTGAAACTTGGCGAAGGAAATGCCAGCGAAACATCTCTCCGTTCCTGGAGAAATCGTTTTGCGATCGTATCCCAGAATGCCAGACTTTTCTCCGGAAGCATTCGCGAAAACATCTGCTACGGCATGAACGAAGTGAAGGAAGAAAAACTGAATGCCGCAGTAAAAGCTGCCGGTCTTGAAGATCTGGTCAAGGAAAAAGGTCTCGATTATGAAGTGGGAGTGAAAGGATCAAGACTTTCCGGCGGCGAGAGGCAGAGGGTGTGCATCGCCAGAGCGCTTCTGAAAGATCCGCAGTATCTGATCCTGGATGAAGCGACAGCCAATCTGGATACAAAGACGGAAACGGAAGTCAAGGCCGGGTTAAATCAGCTGATGAAGGGCAGGACCGTGCTGGAGATCGCCCACAATTATTCAGCTCTGCAGGATGCGGATTATATCCTCGTAATGAATGAAGGAAAACTGAGCGACTTCGGGACAAAAGAAGAGATCGAAGAAAGAGATCCCTTCGTCGAAGCGATGAAAAGGGTGATCTGAATGTCTTTCGGCAAGTACCTGACTTTTTATCGGAACAAGCTCCTTTTCTCGAACGCTTTAAGAAAGTACAAGAAGGAACATCCTGAATCCTCTGGACCGTCTTTCAAGCTTTCGAAAGATGAATTGGAAAAAATGTGTGCCCAGTTGATCGAGCAGCAGAAAAAGACCGATACCGATTGCCTGAAGCTTGATCCAAAGAAAGTTCAAGATCTTGACATCAAGCGGGTGGATCTTCGAAACTGCAGAGCCTGGAAGGTCTCGAAAAAGGGAAACCGGAAGGATAAGATCATCTATTATATCCACGGCGGCGGTTTCACGAGCTGTTCTACAAAGAGATACTTTGATTTCGTTTCTTATGTCGTAAATCATTTCGGTTACGATGTCTTTTCGATCGATTACCGCCTGGCTCCGGAATACAAATGTCTCGATATCCTGGATGACTGTCTGAGCGGATATGAAGAGCTGCTGAAAGAATATGAGGGAGAAGATATCTGCCTGATGGGGGAATCGGCCGGAGCGACTCTGACCCTGACTCTGACTCTCAAACTGAAGGAGTTGGATCTTCCCCTTCCAAAAGGGAACGTTTCCTGTTCACCACTGTCACAGTTTGAGTATTATCCTTACAGTTATTATGAAAATGCAGGAAAAAACGATTTTCTGATCGGGTTCGGAACCCTGGATAACATTTATCCGATCTACAGGGGACAGTTAGACTATACATCGCCCTACATGTCTCCGCTTTATGGCGATCTGTCCGACTTTCCGAAGATCTATCTGGATGCATCCTATCACGAATGCATGCGGGATGACGCCAGGGCTCTGTATGGAAAACTGAAGATGTTGGGGAACGATGTGGAGTATCATGAACTGCGATATTTCTCACATGCAGAACTGGTCAATACCGGACATCGCTATGTCCGGAAAGAAGAGTATCCGTTGATCAGACGATTCCTAGATCGGTTATTTGGGTGATCATTAAATGGCAAGCTGATTCGTGAACTTGCCGTTTTTTATGACGATTTCAAGAACAAGGTGCAGAAATGCCGCAAGAGTTGTACCATGAACCGTAATGCCGGCTCCGATTGTTTGGGCTGCATTATAATTAAAGAGTAGTACGAGATTGGAGTATAGGATATGAAGAAACTGTTTACCGCCATAAGGAAATCTGATCTGGAAACAATAAAACAGAGCATTGAAAAGAAGCCGGAACTGGTCAATTGTACGGCAAAACAGCCTCCCAAGAAGGATGACGGACAGTCGCCTTTGCAGGTCGCTCTTAAAACCGGGAACACGGCAATTGCAAACTATCTTCTGGATCATGGTGCGGATGTCAATTTCATTGAGGATGGATCCTGCTGCAACCAATGGAGGACACCTGTGCTGCATGATGCCATCAACTGTGCGGTGATGCTTTGCAGGTGGAATACCGACGATCAATACATGGGATTCCGTGTTTTCTCGACAAAGGAGAGGGCTGAGGAAGGTCTGGCCGTTCTGAAAAGGATGCTGGACATGGGGGCGGATGTGAACGCTTTGGATTCCTATGGCAACTCCGGTCTGAACCGCTTTGCACTCCAGGCAAAACAGATCCTTCCTTCATTCAATTACGCGGAGCATTGCGAAGGCAAAGACAGAATATTGACGGATGAACTTCATGAAGATCTGAAGAAAGTGCTCCAGGCACTGAAGGATGCCGGAGCGGATCCTTCCTACAAGGCTCCGAATCTTGGATACTCTGTCAGGGAATTCTGCAGCGAAGGCTCCATATCGATTCTGTTTGAAGAGGTTTTTGGATAAAGAACGCAGTTCAAGCAGAATGACAGATACCGCTTTGCAGGGCGCTTCATGATCGCATAAGCTAACGAACAGTATACATGGGATCATCAAGGATCTGACTGTTATATGCCGGAATGAAATCGATTCAGAAGCCGTAAAAGAAAAGACAACTATTAACAGATAAGGACATCGTAAGCTCTGAGAATTGAATAAAGCATTTCTATTTATAATGAAAGAAGGAAAGGAAAAATCATCGTTCTATGAAAGATCCCGTGAACAGAAAGATCCATCATATCATCGCGTTGCTGATGATGCTGACATTGCATGGATGTTCATATGTTCCTTCTCTTGAGAAGATCTTTTCAATGAGCCAGGAAAGCGCGGATAAAAGACTGTTCAATGTTTCCAGAGAGAAGATCGTAAATGCCTGGGGAGGACCGGATAGTTTCTTCAGCGGAATGTATGGAGATATCTATTGCGATCCGAATGATGAAGACAAGCTGATCGGAGTCTATTATGACAGGGATACGGACACCGTGATACATGTGGTGTTCTTCGACAGGCAGAAATGATGATCTTTGCATCATCAGTGAAAGGATCCCAAAGCTGTTCCCACAAGTCAGCGTTTGGTTATAATTGATTTATAGATCATTGAAAGGGGGATCATCGTGATAAAAAAGATAAGAAACATCTTAATCCTTGCCGTATTGGCGGTTCTGCTGCTTTGCAGCTGCAGCGCAGCCAAGTTTGACATCACTTCCTCATCAGACAGTGCCAAGATCAAGGTCAACGATGTGGAAGATGGAACCTATGCCGAGATATCGGCGATATACGTGCCCGGCGGGAAGACAGTCCATATCGAGTCTTCCTTAAGCAAAGGAAAACTGAAGATCGAGTTCTGTGAAGCGGTCGATATATCTTCAGCAGGTGAAAGTGAAGAGTATGTGGCAGGAAGTATTTTAAGGACCGTAGAGATCGGCCCTGGAGAGGATCTCGATGTTTCGCTTGATCCCGAAAGATATGTCCTGCAGGTAACGACCATCGGCCAGACTGATGGTACTGTGCAGATCAATGTCAATTGAGTCTAGGGAAAAAGAGATGAACGAAGGCATTTCCGAAAAAGCTGAAAACATCGTGCGTGAAA
>JAILBD010000211.1 GCA_024681275.1 Erysipelotrichaceae bacterium | reverse complement strand
CGAGCTTGCCGAAAAATACGGCTGCGGCAAAGACAGCATCGCCTACGCCTGGCTGCTGCGTTATCCGGCAAAAGTCCAGGTCGTCCTGGGTACAGTCAACATCGAACACGTCAGAAGCGCCGTCAAAGCCGCCGACATCCGCCTGGAAAAAGAAGAATGGTACCGGCTCTATCTGGCTGCCGGAAACAGGCTTCCCTGAACATAGAGACAAACCACGCATCAGCGTGGTTTTCTTTCTCATATCTCTACAGGGATCCCTATCTTTCCGTCTTCATTCTCTGAGACATAGACGGCGCAATTGCCGATATACTTTGACCAGTAAGCACCTTTTGAAGCAGGTGTCAGATACTCCAGCGCACCTTTCATGGCGATCGCATGCGTGCTTACTAGGATGTTTCCCGAAAGCGTTCTGATCTCTTCCAGGAAAGACCCCATCCGGGAAACGACGTCCGCAAGCTCTTCCATTCCCGCAGGCGCTTTCACGTGAACGAAGTCTCTGAAGAATGCCACGACCTCTTCCGGCGGATGCTTCAGATCGATTCCCTCATAAGGACCATAATCCATCTCGATCAGACGCTCGTCGATCCGTATTTCCGCATCGGGAACGATGATCTTTGCCGTCTGCACAGCCCGTATCAGAGGACTGGAGAAGACATGCGAGAAAGTGATGTCCTTCAGCTTCTTTGCCGCCTCTTTCGCCTGCAGGATCCCCTCGTCATTCAGAGGCTGATCGCTCCTGCCCTGTAAGAGGGAAGCGCTGTTGAGATCGGTCCTGCCGTGTCTGACGATATAGATCCTTCCCGGCAACAAAGAAGTCTTATCCGGATCCATCTGCCTCATCTGTTCAGATGGAACCTCAAGGCACCGATCAGATTGGCATCGTTGCCATACCTGCAGGTCACGATCTCCGGCTTGGAGAACGGAACGATCGGGATCATCGCGAACCGCTCATTGAGACAGTCCCTGATGACATCAGTCACTTCTTTCCTTGCGGAGATCCCGCCGCCTATCGCATAACGCTCAAGATCCAGGACCGACTGTATGGAATAGATGCCGGCAGCCGTGTTCCGGCCAAACTGCTTCAGGACTTCGATCGCATCCGGATCGCCACTGTCATAGGCTTCAAAGAAAGTCAGACCGCTGTGAGCGGAAGGGTCTTCTCCCTTTCTCGTCGCGTACATCATGACCAGAGCCGTCGCACTGCTCATTCCCGTCCAGACAGCGCCAAACAGATCGCTGACCGCAAGATCTTCTCTGGCAAAGACAGGAAAGTCCGCCAGCGTCCAGGAGAACTCGCCGGCACCGCCGGAAGAACCCATCCAGACCTTCCGATCGAGGACGATACCACCGCCTATCCCGGTACCGATCACGACGACCGCACCGCTATTGACATCCTGCAAAGCACCGTCTCCGACCTCTGCCATCGCCGCACACTTGCCATCATTGGCCAGCGTCACCGGCACATGGAGCCTGTCTTCCAGCATCTTTTCAAAAGGCGTGTTTTCAAAGAAACGATAGGAACCTCCCGTATAGGCGATCCCCTTCGTCGTATCGATCCTGCCCGGCATTGAGACGGCGACGCCATCAAAGCCTCCCTCAAAAGCCCTGGCTTTGCTTTCGATATCATCCAGCAGTTTGCCAAGATCCTCCACCTGTGCAGGGAACTTCCCCTGTTCCAGGATCCTCGCATTTTCATCCATCAGGGCATATTTGACAAAAGTGCCGCCCATATCCAAAACAAAATATCGACTCATATCCTTCTCCCCGATCATGATCATGATCCATCTTTTCTCTTCATCTCAATTATACTGTTTTTTCATCCTCCATCGCCCCGAATCAGCACAGCGGAACTGAAGTCTGCCCGATCGGCCTTTGTTATAATGGTGAATAGAAAACAGCGTAAGAAGATCACGCTGAAAACATCATTTACGATACAGGATCGGGAAAGGATACAGATATGTCAGTCAAGATCATTGTCAGCGGTGAACACACGGAAGAAGTCAGACGCAGATTCCAATCCCTGCCGGGAGCCGAAGCCATCTTCGTCAAAGGCAATGGCGACGTCCCGGAAGCGGACTGTCCGGACACGGAAGTCTTTGTCGGTTTCATCAACAGAGACCTTGTCGAAAAGATGCCGAAGCTGCGCTATGTTCAGCTCTATTCTGCCGGAGCCAACAATTTCGGCTGGCTGCCGGAACGCATCAAACTTGCCAACGCCTACGGCGCCTATGGCGAATCCATCGGTGAACACATGATCACCACCACGCTCATGGCCATGAAACGCATGCCGGAATACGTCCACATGCAGGACGAACAGCGCTGGAAACTGCTGACAGACGTCGTCCGCTTCAAGGGATCCAGGATCCTCTCCGTAGGCATGGGTGCCATCGGCACGGCTTACCTGCAGAAAGCCTCAGCGCTAGGCGCAATATGTTACGGCGTCAGAAGGACGATCCACGACAAGCCGGACTTCATCGAAAAACTCGTGACGATCGAAGAGATGGACGAACTGCTCCCGCAGATGGACGTCGTTGCCCTTTCCCTTCCGGGAACGGACGCCGTGACAGGACTCTTCGATGAAAGAAGGCTCATGTTGATGAAAGACTCAGCCATCATTCTCAACGTCGGCAGAGGAAACGCCATCGTGACAGACGATCTGATCAAAGTCATGAATGCCGGACATCTTCGGGCCGCCTGTCTCGACGTCACCGATCCGGAACCTCTTCCGAAAGATCATCCGCTCTGGACCACGGAAAGAGTCTATATCACGCCGCACATCTCCGGCGGACTTCGCGCCGGCATCAACTATGAGTCAGTCATGGACGTCGTATTGAGGAACCTTTCCGCCATCCTTGAAGGAAAAGAACCTGTCCACATCGTCAACAGGGAACTGGGATACTGATGACGAAAAGGACAGACCTTCTTTCAAAGATACTGTTTTTCATTGCAGCGGCAGCACTCGCTGCCGTTTTGTTCATGACCGTGAATCCCGTCAAAGAAATGAGCGATCGCTATCGGAAGATCGCCAGCGATGATCTCTCTGACGGATTCAACGGGACCATCTGGTATGATGATCACCTTTATGCCGTTCTGGGCCACGGCTCCGAGATCATGGCGGAAGATCCTGACAGGCAGGCTCAATTCGATCGTTTCCTGACCTCATCGCTACACTCGATCGATGAAAGAGTCTATGGCGCATCTGTCCTCTACACGATGATGATCTCTGCCTTGACCTTGCTTGAGATCCGGGAAGGAAAAAGGAACAGGATCCTGAAGACCGTTCTCTTTATCTGCGCCATTTATGCGCTCATCCTGATCGCCTTTATCATCTCCTGTCTCCTCTTCAAGGTCCCCGTCTATCCGCCTTCCCTGCCTTCCCTGACCTGTCTGGTCATCGGTCTGCTCTCGGTGATCGGCGGAGACTGCGTAGTCCTTTTGCTTCTGGACAGGATCAGATACAAAAAGGTGGCAGCCTTCCTGATCGTTCCGCTCATCTTCATCCTCTTCCTGTTCACGACGCCATTAGAAGCCATGCTCTATTCTCCTGCCCATGTCGATTCTTTCGCTTATCTGACAGACGGCTTGTCTGAAGAACAGATGGCCGATGCATACTACGATGAAGATCGGAACATCATCGTTTATCAAGGGAAAGGATATGGACCGGAGCAGGTCCCGAACGAAGAACACCTGAAAGGATCAGCCAGGATCGGTGCGCTTCTTTTGGAAACCATCAACCCCTATTCCGGAAACGCCATCGAGATCGTCAGACAGATCAACGGTCTTCCCATCCCTATTTACGCGATCCTCTTCTACACATCGAAAGCGCTGATATGGATCTTCCTGTCAAAGTTTATGATCGGTCATCGCAGGATATAAAAAATGAATTTCCGTACGGAAATTCATTTTTCTCATTCCACTTCGATCTGACACATCCTCATCGTGGTCAGAGCCGCCTCATGGCTATCCACCGTGACTCCTGCACAGCATTTGCTTTTTACAGCCACCCGGATCTCCGGGAAAGCCGCCTTGACCAGCAGCGCATTGGATACGACACAGATATCGGTGCACAGACCCAGCAGCGTGATCTCTTCGATCTTCTCTTCTTTGTCATATCTCTTGAGGACCTCGATCATCCTCTCGGAACCGAAAGTCGGCTTGTCGATGATCTCGAATGAACCCTTTTCCTTGACGGCCTGCATGACCTCGTTCCGGATCTGCCAACCCTCACTGTTTTCAACACAGTGCAGGATCGGAAGATGTCTCCCCTCGTTTGTATCCATGTAATCCTCATGATGCGTATCTCTGGTACAGATGACATGATCATGATCGTTGCCGATCTCCTTCACGACATCGTCAACGATGCTGACCGCCTCCTTCGTACCGAGAGACCCGTCAATAAAATCATTCTGCATATCTACGACGATCAAAATCTTTTTCATAATACCTCATTTCTTCAACTCGCTGATGACCAGCGAAGCCAGTACCAGGATCACGCCAATGACCCCGAACAGGTCTATCTGTTCATGAAACAGAAAGACACCGAATAGCACGGCTGCCACCGGCTCAAAAGTGGACAGCAGTGAAGCCTTCATCACATCCATATCCTGCAGAGCCCGATTGAACAGATAGTAGGGACCCGCCGAACAGCACAATGCCCACAGCACCATGACCGAAGCATTCCTCACGCTCCCAAGTGCCGTGCGAAAGACGAAGCTTCCATCTGCCGAAAAGACCAGATAGACCAGGGCGCACAGCGCCGCAGACAGAGCCGGATAGAACATCTTCGTCAGAGCCTTGCGGCCTTTGAGTTTCTCCGCCAGGGCGATATTGTTGAAAGCGTAGCAGAAAGCCGTGAGCACACCCAGCAGGACACCGAGGAGATCGAAAGATCCTCCCGAGACGATGCCGCTGACAAGGGCACAGCCGGCCAGATTCATGACGATGGAAACGATCTTGATCAGGCTCAGCCTCTGCTTTCTGAAGACGGCTCCATAGATGAGCACCAGAGCCGGCATCAGATAGATCAGCACACCAGCCACGCCCATCCCC
>JAILBD010000176.1 GCA_024681275.1 Erysipelotrichaceae bacterium | reverse complement strand
CACATAGACATGGGAGACATTCAGGGAAAGCTCCTCCTCCGCCATGACTGTATTTACGCCAAAAAGAAGCACACACATCAACAGACTGATCAGACTTCTGCAAACTTTCTTCATATGTTTATCTCCGGATCAAAGGATCCTCTTTGTCTATATTCTAATATCCCGAATGACTCCCTGTCACCAATCTTCGCATCCGAACAACAGATTGAAACAAAAATCAAATATCCCTGCATATACTATAATAATCGTATGAAAAGAAGGACTGAAAAGGAGACAGACCGATGAGCCGCATCATCGTCGGCGCCTACGCCCACGTGGACGGCGGAAAGACGACCTTATCGGAAGCGATATTACACAAATGCGGAGTCCTGAACAGGATCGGCAGAGTCGACCACGAAGACTCCTTTTTGGACTACAACGGCTTTGAACGCCAGAAAGGCATCACTGTCCTGGCCAAACAAGCCCGCTTCTCCTATAAAAATAAAGACTACATCTACGTCGACACCCCGGGCCACCTGGACTTCATCGGCGAAGTCAACAGGAGCTTCAGGATCCTCGATGCGGCCATCCTGATCATCGACGCCAGCTCGCCGATACCGGCCGACACGATACGCCGCTTCGCCCACCTCAAGACACTCAACATCCCGGTCCTCATCTTCCTCAACAAGATGGACATCGCTCACCAGGGCAAGGAAGAACTGCTCAAAGAACTGAAGAAACAGCTGGATCAGGACGTCATCTCCTCTGCCGATACGAAAGAGACAACTGCTTTAAATCATGAAGAGATCCTGGATGATTATCTTGCGCAAGGGACATTGAACGACTCATACATCATCTCTGATCTCAAGGAAGGGCTCTTCTTTCCGGTCTTTTTCGGCTCTGCACTCCATGAAGAAGGCATCGATGAACTGACCGATTACATCTATCGCTACGTGGAAGCGGAAAAGCCATCCGATCATTTCAAAGCCTATATCTACAAGATCGATGAATACGCCCACCTGAAAGTCTTCTCCGGAACGCTGAAAAACAGGGATCAGTTCAAGGAACACCAGATCTCCCAGATCGTCCAGTTCAACGGCCAGAAAACAAAACAGGTCAGCGAAGTCCAAGGCCCTGACCTCTGCGCCGTCAAAGGCCTTTCCGGCCTCAAAGTCGGCACCTATCTGCCATCCTTGTTCTGCGAGGATTCCATGGAACTCAACACTTTGACCTACTCGATCCTCTCCGATCTGGATGCCAACGAACTCTACCGCAAGATCAGCATCCTCAACCAGGAATTCCCGGAACTCAAGATCACATTAGACAGATCGGTCTCCATCGAACTTCTGGGAGACCTGCATAAAGACTTCATACGTGACCTGATCAAGGAACGTTTCGGATTAGACATCAGCTTCTCCAAGGCGAAGATCCAATACAGGGAAAGCATCCTGAACGAAGTCTACGGCGTCGGCCACTATGAACCCCTTCGCCATTACGCGGAAGTCCTGGTCAAACTGAGACCAAACGCTTCTTTCTGCGTCAAAGGAAAGAAGGAATTTGCCGTCCTGATCGACTACCTGCAGACCTACAGGCCCTGCGGTCTTTTGACCGATTCACCGTTAGACCAGATCGAGATCGAGATCCTCGACATCCGCACCCACCTCAAACACACCGAAGGCGGCGACCTCCTGCAGGCCCTCAACAGGGCGATCAGGCAGGCTCTGATGAAAGCGGACGCCATCCTGCTGGAACCCTATTATCTGGTCTCCTTCTCAGGCGACCCAAGGACCATCAACGGCATCATGGCCGAACTGTCCTCAAGACAGTATCTTTACGACATCGAAGAAGACATGATCATGGCCAAAGTCGGCAAGTCCTCCTTCAACGAATTCATCCTATTGCTGGCAAACAAGTTCAAAGACGAGTTCTCCTACAATATCGAAGGCGAGATCTACGACCGCTGCCGTGACGAGAAAGAAGTCATCAGGACCATCGGCTATCACTACGAAAGCGACGTCTCCAAACCGATCGGCTCCATCTTCACCCGCAACGGTGCCGGGACCTACATCCCGCCGGAAGAAGTCGAAGAGATGATGCACATGAACCTCAGGGACTACTTCGCCGACTACCAGGCACCAGTGAAACACAATCCGCGCAGTGTCGGGGAAGCCGAACTCAAGCGCGTCTGGAACTCCTTGTACAAACCAAGACCCCGCTACATCGAAAGACAGACGCAGGCATCATCGGAAAGCAGACAGAAAGCCGTTCCAGCCAAGGAACTGCTCTATCTGGTGGACGGCTACAACGTCATGCATGCCCTGGAAGACATCTCCCTGGATGATCTGACCATGGCCAGGGAAAAAGTCATCGACCTGGTCTGTGACTTTGCCGGCTACGTCGCCGCCCAATGCGTCCTGGTCTTCGATGCCTACCTCCAGGATTCCAGCAAAGTCAGCGTATCGGAAAGAGACAACATTACGATCGTTTACACGAAGTCTCACCAGACAGCCGACATGTACATCGAAGCGGCTGCCAAGGAACTTAAAGACAAGTATCGTCTCATCGTCGTCACATCCGACGCCCTGGAACAGCTGTCCATCTTCTCTTCGGACGCCTTCCGCCTCTCTTCCAGAGAGTTTCTGGCCAGATACCATAACATGCAGAAAAACATGACCCACATAGAAAAAGTCTCCAACCGTCCTCTGGAACAATTAAGAGACCTTTTAGACACCGAATAGATCATAGATACAAACCCACTGGGATCCCTCTTTCGATCCCGGCATGCGTTTGCGGATCCCTGTCAGACAGCAACAGCTGTCTTTTATTATCGATCAGGATCTGGGCTGATCCGCCCCCATCCAGATGAACGGCATTCTTCAGGCCCAGTTTCTCACAGATCTCAGCCGTCTCTGCAAGAGAAGCACCGCAGCTGTCTCTTCCCTTCACATAGCCGAATTTGCCAGCCCCTTCGATCCACAAGAAGACCGGCCTGTCATCCTTGTCACTACCCAAAATGATGCGCGGCGCTCTGGCTCTTCTATAGTTCAAAGGATACATGGAAGGCGGATAGGCAACAGAAGAAGGTCTTAAGAAATTGTAGAATGGCGACAGGAAACGCTCCGTCTTCTTCCCATCGACGATGGCGCTGTTTCCCACCTGGATCGCAAAAGAAAGATCATCAAGTCCACTGTAAGAGACCTTCCTGTCTTTGATCTGCAGTTCCTCTTTCACCTTCATGACGAAACCGGAAGCCGGAACAGCCGTCTGACCGCCCTTCTTGACAGCCATGACTTCATCATCACAAATGACGATATCGAAACCGTCTTTATCACTAACAACATGACCCGGGCGGCTGTAGAACGACGCATTGAGACCATCCCTATACTCCATGCCATCGATCGAAACGGTGATATCCCTGATCGACAGATAAGAGATCTTCACCTTTCCTTCCTTCTCGATCATCAGCACTTCCCTGTCAAACAGAGGCGGAGAAAGGACTTTCCCATTTTCAAGACGCAGACCGACCGGAAAGCCCGCCTGATCGTAGACCGTCGCCCGATCAAAGAGATCCATGACGAAGAAGGAAGAATTGACTTTCACCTTCGCATCTTTCAGGCATTCCGACATGAAACCGAGCTTTCGCGAAACCGGAAGAAAGAAGATGATGTTCCGCTTTCCCTCTGCGACACACAAAGAACCTATTTCTTTCAGTCTTTCAAAGACTTCCCTGACCTTTTCATCTGTAAAGACCAGTTCCCTGTTCTTCACTTTGATGTGCTTCTCAAACTGTATCGTCAGGATGGCCAAAGGATCAAAGATCCGTCCATGTTCCGCATAGGTATCCGGAAGATCCAATACCATATCCTCAGGCAGTTCATAGATCACGATCTTGCCAAAAAGCCACGCATACTTCCTGATGATGTAATCACGATACAGATTGCAGATCCTGTGAAAGACCTCTTTTGAATAAGAGGGGCTGAAGAAATGAAGGTCTTCAAAACGATCCAGCCTTACAGACTGGACCCTTTGTACCAGACCATTGTCATATCTGAATGTGTGGACCTCAGTCTCCAGCATGCTGCAGGTCCTTATTCACACGCTCGATGATCTTCTT
>JAILBD010000138.1 GCA_024681275.1 Erysipelotrichaceae bacterium | reverse complement strand
GAAGAAGACAGGAAAGCACTGAAGGAAGGTGTTGTCGATCTCGTCGCTTTCTCCTATTACTGTTCAAGATGCATCTCAACGGATGAGGAAGTATTGAAGAATCATTCCAGAGGCAATGCGGTGATGAAAGCTGTTGTCAACCCGTATCTGAAAGCTTCTGAATGGGGCTGGCAGATCGATCCATTGGGACTGCGTGTGACCTGTAACACCCTCTATGATCGCTATGAAAAACCGCTGTTCATCGTAGAGAATGGCTTAGGCGCAAATGATGTCGTGGAGGAAGATGGTTCCATCCATGATCCATACCGTGTCGATTACATGAGAAAGCATCTGGAAGTACTTAGAGATACGATCGACAAGGATGGCATTCCGATCCTGGGCTATACGATGTGGGGCCCGATCGATCTGGTTTCCGCTTCTACCGGTGAGATGAAGAAGAGGTATGGCTTCATCTATGTGGACAAGGATAACGAAGGAAAAGGAACACTGAACAGATACCGGAAAGACTCCTTCTACTGGTACAAGAAGGTCATTGAAACAAACGGTGAAGATCTCGATTAAGATCTGATCAGAAAAAAAATACAAAATGATATGCAAAGAAGGAAAAACTGAAACCGATTCAGGGTTTTCCTTATGATAGAAAGGAACTGATTTAATGAAACTCGCCATCGGCAACGATCATGTTGCATTAGACATGAAGAAAGAAATCAAAGAGTATTTAGAGTCCTTAGGGCACGAAGTCATCGATGTAGGCACAAACTCTACAGAAAGATTCAATTATCCGGTAAGTGGATATAAAGTCGCAAGGATGGTCGCCGACCATGAAGTGGATGCAGGTGTTTTGATCTGCGGCACAGGTGTAGGAATATCATTAAGTGCCAACAAGGTCAGAGGTATCAGAGCCTGTGTCTGTTCTGATCCGTATACCGCCAAGCTCAGCAAACAGCACAACAACACCAACATCATCGCCTTCGGTGCCAGAGTCATCGGCATCGAGACGGCCAAGATGATCTGTGACGAATGGCTGAATGCGGAATATGAAGGCGGCAGACACCAGACCCGTATCGATATGATCAAAGAGATCGAAGAGACCCAGGATCTGAAAGCAGCTCACGAATAGAAGGAAGGAAACATTATGTCAAAACGTTTATTATGTCCTTCCATGATGTGTGCCAACTACGGCCACCTCGCCGATGAAGTCAGAGCACTCGATGATGCAGGCGTGGATATCTTTCATTGCGACATCATGGACGGGACCTTCGTTCCCAACTTCACGATGGGCGTCATGGATGTGCAGACGATAAGAAGATATACGGACAAACCTCTGGATTGCCATCTGATGATGGAGAATCCCGCCAACAAGGTCGACTGGTTCATCAAAGCCGGTGCCAACATCATCTACATCCATCCGGAATCGGAAAGATATGTTGTGAAGACTTTAGCTCATATCAAGGAGATGGGTGCCTATGCCGGTATTGCGGTCAACCCTGATACTTCTGTTGCCTCCATCAGTGAGATATTGAATCTCTGTGACTATGTCCTGGTTATGACGGTCAATCCGGGTTTTGCCGGACAGGGCTTCATCGACTTCACCAGAAAGAAAGTGGAACAGCTGGTTAAATTAAAAGAAGAATACGGCTTCAAGGTCATGATCGACGGCCATTGTTCACCAGAGGTCATCGAAGACTTATCGAATTTAGGTGCGGATGGCTTCATACTTGGATCTTCCGCCTTATTCCGAAAAGGCAAGACGTATAAGGAACTGATCGATTCCTTAAGGGGGAATGAGGAATGAAAAATCTCATCGGCATGATCGTGCCAAATTGCGACAATTCTTTCTTTTCTTCTCTGGTCCATTTTACAGAACGTTCCTTGAGCGAAAAGGGATACCGATTATTTGTCGCAGACTGCCACAACGACGTCGAACGGGAGAAAGAATATCTGCAAAGCCTTTCCACAGTCTGTGCGGGCATCATCGATGTCTCGGGCTTATCGGAACTGAGTGAAGACTTACTTCCCAAAGATTATCCACTGGTCTTCGTCGACCGCAAACCGTCTTCTGCAAGGAATATCCCTTGGGTGGGCAATGACGATGAAGCCGCGATGAAGCAAGCGACAGAATATCTCATCGAAAAGGGATGCAGGAGTATCCTCTTACTTCCTGGCTATATCGCTCAGCACAAGGAATCGCCAAGAGTCAACGGCTATCTCTCCGCTCTGAAAGAAAACGGCATCGAGGATTCCCATGTCCTGTACCGCAAGGGTCTCAGATCCTCGCAGGAAGAGACAAAGGATATCATCATGGAACAGCTTGCGGAAGGAAGAAAGATCGACGGTATCATCACATCTTCCGACCGTTCCGCCTTTTCCGTCATGAAGGCCATCGGCGAGCTTGGTTACTATGCCCCGGAGGATATCAAGCTGATCTCCTTTGACAATACGCCATACTCCACCTTGTCTTCTCCTTCGATCACTTCGATCGACCGCAACTTCAGGGACATCGCCTATAAGGCGTGTGAAGTCTTACTGAAAGTCCTGAACAGAGAAACAGTCGAAGAAAGAAACGTCATCCCTGTTTCACTGGTCAAGAGGGATTCAAGCAGATAAACATATTACAAAAAAACTCTCATTTAGACCATTATCATTGGTTTAACTGAGAGTTTTTCTATTCTTTATGAAAAGCCTTATTTTAAATGGTTTGGACACATTTGAAACAAAAAAATCTTTCCGGACTTATTGTTCTCGATGGTGATTCCCTGGGGGATCGAACCCCAGACCCTCTGATTAAGAGGCAGATGTGGATACATGAAATAATCAAGTATTTACAGGCACTTTTAGAATCAAGTGCCTTTTTCATACGACAGATTTACGGCAGCGATTCTCTGATGTTTGATTATGATCCTACCGGTAAATTCACTGTGAAGCGAAAAACAGATAAACAGCTTACTGCCTGTCAGTAAAAAAACGTTCGCGGTAAACACTCGGACTGTTTCCTGTTTTCTGTTTGAACAGGCGGGAGAAATATGCTTCGTTTTCAAAACCGCTCAGCTGTCCGATCTGTCCGATCGGAAGAGAGGAATTAACAAGCAGGTTTCTGGCATGTTCCATTCGCAGCTGAATAAGATAGTCATTCGGTGGGAAACCGGTCTGTTTTTTGAATTCTCTGGACAGATGGTACTTTGACAGACTGACCTGTTTTGATAGATCATCAAGGCTGATCGTTTCCTTGAAATGATCATGGATATAGCTGATCAGGTCCCGGATCAGTTTTGTTGAAGAATGTTCATCGTGTTCAATCGCCGTTCCATACTGATGGTCGATCAGATCCGTCAGGATTGCTGTGACCGCATAAGCACAATCGATTCCTTTGGTCGGCGAAGGATGGGTATACGCATCAAGCAGCAGTTCAATCTTATGGATAAGAACATCCGGATCGTCATAATGAATGAGCATCTCTTTGTTCTGCCGATAGGCATCATAGTACATTGTGATCCCTTCACCGACGACATGAAGATCAAGATGTTCCCAATAATCTGCTTCTGTGCGGTATTCGTGCTTCTTATGACAGTCGATCCAAAGAACATCACCTCTTTTCAGAAGAAAATCTTTTTCTTCATATGACATCTTTCCTTTGCCTGAGATCGTACAGATCATCAGATAGGAATCGACATCTTTACGGGCTGTGAAATAGTCTGCTTGCGAATACATGTGTGAAAAGGACTGTAGCCGCATCCAAGAATACCAGCGGTCTTCGACCTGCGGGAAAAAAGGCAGAACATCGACATATCCATTCAGCCTGAAGTTCGCCTGAAGCATGGGCTGATACTGTTTTCGGACAGCTTCGTCATCTGAATGGCTGTTTTTAATGATCTTTGAAAAACTGTCTGTAAGTTCATAATGGACTAAATTGTATCTCTCAAACATGATTCCTCCGCAAGATTGTGCAAGAACTCCGCATTTTAATGCATAGTATTCACGGTATAATTCCCTCTAAAATGATTATAGAGCATATCAAAAAAAGCGCAATATCATTCAAATCAGGAGGAATTATGAAAGTTTACGATCTCACTTGCAATCATCGTAGGGAACTTCTGGGTACTGATCAGCTTCCGTATTTTTCATGGAAGATCGAAAGCGAAGAAGAAAACACCCTGCAGAAGTCCTATCGCATCATCGTCAAAGATAAAGACGATACAGTCTATGACAGCGGTATTACAGAAAGTCAGGATCTTGCCTTTATCCCTTATCAGGGAGAAAAACTGAAGTCCTGCACAAGGTATACCTGGTCTGTTGAGGTGAAAGACAATCATGGAAAAACTGCTTCGGCAGAGAGTTTCTTTGAAACGGCTTTTATGAATGTGACAGACTGGAAAGCAGTTTTTGTACAAGCCCCGTTCAAACTGAAGAAGAGGGGGAAGGGCTTTGGCAATCAGCCGCCGGCAACGATGTTCCGACGCTCATTCGATGTTGATGGAAACATCAAAAAAGCACGCTTATATATGACCAGCCACGGTATTTATGAAGCATATGTCAACGGCAGACGAGTTGATGATCGAAGCTTTGCGCCGGAGTACACATCTTATGACCGTTATCTGTGCTATCAGACATATGATGTCAGTGAGCTGCTGAAAAAAGGGGAAAACGCACTGGGAGTCTACACGGGTGATGGCTGGTATTTCTGTCCATCTACGACAATGAACAAGAAAACGGCCGATCAGGATCACGCGATCCTTTATCAGCTGGAGATCACGATGGAAGACGGAAAAAAGACCACGGTCTGTTCCGATGGCAGTGAAAAGGCAACGACCGGACCGGTCTGTTTCTCAGACCTGTTTGCCGGTGAAAAATATGATGCCAATCTGGAATGCCCGGGTTGGAACGACGTCGATTTTGATGACGGTGCGTGGTCGACCGTTTTAAAGAAAGAAGTTTCCCTTGACAATCTTCATGCCCAGATCGATGCACCGGTAAGAGCCGTCAGAGAAGTTGAGGCAAAGAGGGCTTACGTTTCACCGAAAGGTGAGAATATCATCGATTTCGGACAGAATCTGGCCGGTCATGTACGGTTCAGAGTCGATCTGCCAAAAGGCCAGAGTATCATCCTTGAACACTTCGAAACACCGGATCAGGAAGGAAACTACTTCAACAATATCCTTGGTACGCAGGGGATCGGTGATGGCTGCGACCAGAAAGTGGAATATGTATCTGATGGAAAAGAAGCGGTCTATGAGGCAAAATTCTCTTTCCATGGATTCCGTTATGTCCGTGTCAGTGGTTTAAAAGAAATAAATAAAGAAGATTTTACGGCAATCGCTATGTCATCCGATAAAGAAGAGATCGGAACCTTCAGTTGCAGCGATGAACGCATCAACCGGCTCTATGAGAACACGAGATGGTCGCAGCGTTCCAATATGTTGTCGATCCCGACGGACTGTCCGCAAAGAGAAAAAGCGGGATGGACCGGCGATATCGGCATCTATGCGCCGACGGCACTTCAGAATGAAGATGTCACACCGTTCCTCACACGCTGGCTGCAAAGTGTCAGTGCCGATCAGCGAAGTGACGGTTCCGTTCCGATGGTCGTTCCTGAAAACCAGACCTATCAGAGCATGAACCTTCTTCTGAAATTTGCCGGAGGTCTGTTCAAAGGAAGTGTCGGCGTTGCAGGATGGGGCGATGCCTGCGTTCTGGTCCCGAAAGCGATGTACGAACAGACCGGAAATATCGAGATCCTGAAGAAACAGTATCCGACCATGAAGAAATGGGCAGATTTCATCATCATGACAGCGAAGAAATACCGTGGCAATAAAAAACTGCCGAAAGAGGTCGATCAGCTTTTGTGGAACACCGGATTCCATTACGGTGAGTGGCTGATCCCTTCCAAGACGAAAAACGGACTTTCCGATGCCAGGAGTATGCAGGAAAGCATGAAAGATGGAAAGAAGTATGTCCCTGAAACTTATGCATATCTGACGATGTCAAATCTTTCAAAGATCGCTTCCCTTTTAGGAAAGAAGGAAGACGGATCATATTATGGTGACATGGCAGAAAAGATGAAAGATGCTTTTG
>JAILBD010000132.1 GCA_024681275.1 Erysipelotrichaceae bacterium | reverse complement strand
GAAGACATCCCTCTCAGCAAGATCAACCGCACATTCTACAATATCAAAGACACGGACTACGGCATCATCCGCAACATCCCGACGGTCATCGTCAACACGGCGATACAGATCATCGACTACGTATCGGATGAACTCAACGTGACCTATCCCTCATCAAAAGCCATCTCGCTGGCCGATCACCTGCAGTTTGCGATCGAACGCAAAGACAGGAACATCTATCTGGGCATGCCGGTCGTCCAGGATCTCAGACAGCTCTATCCCGATGAGATGCGCCTGGCGGAAGATTCCCTGAAGATCATCAAAGAGATGACCGGTGAGAAGCTTCCGCGCATGGAAGCTGGCACTCTCTGCCTGCACTTCATCAACGACCGCATCCTTCCGGAAAAAGCGAAAAAGATCGACTCCAGCGAGATCATCGAAGAAAGCACGAAACTGATCGAAGAAGCCTTCGGCATCGGCATCGACCGCTCCAGCTTCAACTACAGCCGCTTCGTGACCCATCTGGACTATCTGACCAGAAGGCTGTCCAACAACGAACAGTTCAAGAGTGGCAATGAAGAACTCATCGGATCGATCAAGACGAAATACGAACAGTCCTATCAGTGTTCCCTGCAGATCTCCGATCTGTTCAGAAAATACTACGGTTTTGAACTCAGCGAGGAAGAGCTCCTCTACATCTGTGTCCACATCAATCGTCTGGTATCCAGGATCGAAGAGTGATTGCAGTTCATATATTCAGAAGGAGAAAGAACATGATCCAATTAGGCGTATCCCTATACCCGGAACAGGAAAGTCCAAAACAGATCGACGACTATCTGAAGCTGGCAAGCAGCTACGGTTTCACCAAAGTCTTCACCAGCCTTTTTTCCGTTGAAGGAAGCAAGGAAGAGATCCTCGCCTATTTCAGAGGACTCTGCGATATCGCCCACAGATATCAGATGCAGGTCTACGGTGACTGCAACGCCCGCTTCTTCATGCAGATGGGAGCCAGCCCGGATGACCTGTCTCTTTTCAAGGAGATGGGGCTTGACGTCCTTCGTCTCGACCTGATGTTTGAAGACGAAAGAGACGTGCAGATCGTCAACAACTCGCAAGGGCTGGGCGTACAGCTCAATGCCTCTCTGGTCGATACCGTCAGAAAGATCATCGAAATGGGCGGCAGGAAAGAAAGGATCATCGGATCCTACAACTTCTATCCGCTCAGAAACACCGGTGCCGACAGCGAAGATGTCTGCAAGACCAACCAGTTCTTCAGAAAGGAAGGCATGAAGACACAGATCTTCATCTCCTCCAACGTCAAAGGGACACATGGCCCGTGGCCTGTCTCCGACGGTCTGCCGACGATCGAGATCGACAGAGATCTGCCGATCGACCTGCAGGTCCGTCACAACCTGCTTTTGGGATCTGATGAACTGATCATCGGCAACGCCTTCGCCTCGAAAGAGGAATTCGAAGAAGTCGCTGAAACGATGAAACAGATCTACGTCTACGGGGAAGACAAACCTTTCTATTTCCCGGGCATCCGCAAACAGATCCCGATCGGCGACATCGAACGCGTCCCGCTGAAGATCGATCTGGCGGAAGGTGTCTCCGATGTCGAAAAGGACATCCTCTTCCGTTTCACGAAACACAATGTCTCCGAATACACGAAGATCATCATCCGCTCCAGATGGGGAAGATTCGATTACCGCTATGCCCCGCTTGCCGCCAGACCATGCGAAAAGGAGTTTTTTGAAAACGGCGACGTCCTCATCATCAACGACAAGATCCCTCGCTATAAAGGCGAAGTCCACATCGCCAGGAAACCGATCCGCAACGACGGCAACATGAACTACGTCGGAAGGATCAGGGAAGAGGAAATGTTCCTGCTGGACTATCTGAAATACGGCGACTGTTTCGGATTCATTCAGTAAAGGTCTCCAAATTTACGTATGAAGTGCGGTCTGAAAGCTGCGCTTTTTTCATGATCGTCAGTCATATTGACAGCGCTTACATTTTTTAATAAGATGGATTTAGAAGTTAAGGTTTGTTACTCGTGATCTTCGGGGCTTATCCTTTAAACATTAAATGATCGATGTTTTGGGATGCTGCGAAGATTTTTTATTCCAACCGATCCCATCAGAAAAAACATCATCCATACCGGTCTCTACGCAAAGCCATTGCGTGACTTTATAATCATTTTTCAAAGAAAGGGGTAAAAATATGGCAAACAAAAAAGACTATGGGCAGCTTGCTGCGCAGATAGTCGAACTTGTCGGCGGCAAAGACAATATTGCCCATGCCGCACACTGTCTTACCAGACTGCGTATCACGCCGAAAGACACCAGCCTCGTCAATCTTGACGAGATCAAGAAACTCGGTGTCATCGGAGCACAGTCGATCGGCGACCAGATACAGGTCATCATCGGCACAGACGTGACGGATGTTTATGAATATTTCGTCAAAGAAGCCGGTGTCACAAGAGAAGCCGCGATCGATGAGAACCTGGATCCGGAACTGACAAAGAAAAAATCATTCAAGGACATCCTGGGATCCATCTTACCGGCCATCGTCGCCTGCGTGTTCCCGATCCTGCCGGCTCTGCTGGCTTGCGGTCTCTTGCAGGCGGTCGTATTGCTGCTGGTCAACCTGCATGTTCTCTCGGCTGACTCTCCTACCGTCGCAACACTCACCTGGGTCTACAATGTAGCCTACTACTTCTTGCCGGTCCTTGTTGCCTATGCCGCCTCCAGACGTTTCAACGTCAAGGCTGCGATGGCTCTCTTAATGGGCCTGATCCTGGTCTATCCTGATTTTGTTGAACTTTGCAAGCAAGGCGCAGGTGCGACGATCCCGAATCCGGGCGGACCTCCGACCATCATTCCGGGTACAGGAAATGCCGGCTTCCTGTTTGGCATGCCAATATATCCGGCTACTTATTCCAACACGATCATTCCGGCCATCCTGTGCATCTTCGTCATGGGATATATCGAGAAGTTCCTCAACAGGATCATTCCGAAGTCCGTACGCTTCGTGTTCGTACCATTGCTCGAACTGATCATCATGCTGCCGCTGGGCCTGCTGGTCCTGGCTCCGATCGGTGCAAGATTGTCAAGCGGATTCGCAGGTCTGCTGATCGCTTTATTCAACTCCCCGATCGGAAAAGTGCTGATCCCGATCTTCTGTGCCATCTACCCGTTCATCGTCATCACCGGTCTGCATTTCAACCTGATGGCGGTCGGTGTTGCGATCGGTGCAAGATTCGGCAAAAACCCGGTCAACCATCCTGCCGGATTCCTGTTCCAGTATACCCAGGCTGCCGCATGTCTGGCTGTCGCACTTAAAGCGAAGAATCCGGATCGCAGATCTCTCGCTCTGTCCTGCGCGTTCTCTGATGCCGTCCCTGGTATCTCTGAACCGGGCATGTACGGTATCACTTTCAAATACAGGAAATCCCTGTATGCCGCAATGATCGGTTCTGCCGTCGGCGGTGTGATCTGTGCCTTGCTGAATGTCGGTTCTTATGCCGGCGGTCCGCCAAACATCTTCACGTTCCCGGTATTCATCAACCCGGCACCAGTACCGAACCCGATGGCAGACCTCAGGAACATCATCATCGCTGTCGTGGTCGCATCGATCGTCACGTTCGCTCTGACGATGGTCTTCTACAAGGACGAAGAAGCCGACGAGATCGACCGTCAGGGTTAATCTTTAATGTCCAGATTTCCAAAGAACTTCCTGTGGGGCGGCGCAACCTCCGCCGCCCAGCTGGAAGGAGGCAGATGTGAAGACGGCAAAGGCCTCTCCCATCTGGATTATGTCTATTTCAGAGGTCCGAAACAGCCTTGCAACTTCATGCTGAAAAAAGACTATGAGAAAGCAAAGGCTGAAGAAGCGACCCTCAATTTCCCGAACCGGAGAGGCATCGACTTCTACCACCGCTACAAGGAAGACATCGCATTGCTGGCGGAAATGGGCTTCAGATCCTTCCGCATGTCCATCTCCTGGACAAGGCTCTTCCCGACAGGCCTTGAAGAAGAACCTGTCAAAGAAGGCGTTGAATTCTACCATAACGTTTTCAGGGAACTTCACAAATACGACATCGAACCGCTGGTCACGATGATCCATTACGAACTTCCGATCATATTCGTTGAGAAGTACGACGGCTGGACAGCGCCGGAAGTCATTCCGCACTGCTTCAGATACCTGAAATTCATCATCGACGAATACAAGGACGAAGTCAAATACTGGCTCACCTTCAACGAGATCAACATGGTCACTGCCGTACCTTGGCTGGGCGGCGGCATCATCCTTGACCGCAACGATGAATTCGAGATCCCGAAAGGCTTTAGGCCATTCGGTCCGCTGCCTGAAGACATGGCGAAACGCTGGAACGATTCCTCCCATCAGGCTCTCCACCATCAGTTCATCGCCAGTGCCATGATCGTCAAGTACGCTCATGAACACGCACCAAACTGTCTGATCGGAAACATGTTCAATCTCCACCACCTCTATCCGGAGACTCCTTCTCCGCAGGATGCCTACAGGGCGCACGAGGAAACGGAATTCAACATGTTCTTCTGCGATGTCATGGCGGGAGGTGCTTATCCTGAATGGATCAGGACCTACTACCGGAGGAACGGCATCGAGATCAAATGGTACGATGGCTATGAAGAGATCCTCAAAGAAGGAAAGGTCGATTTCATCTCGCTGAGCTACTATCTGTCTTCGGTCGTCACAGCGGATCCCAAACGGCAGGAAAGGATCGGCAGCTTCATCCGCATGCTGAAGAACCCGCACCTTCCTGACAGCGAATTCGGCTGGCAGATCGATCCGACTGCCCTGCGCATCTCCCTCAACGAACTCAGAGACAGGTTCCATAAACCGATCTACATCGTTGAGAACGGATTAGGTGCTTTCGAGCAGCCGGATGCCGAAGGAAAGATCCACGACGACTACCGCATCTCCTACCTGCGTTCACACATCGAAGCGATCGCCCTGGCGATCGAAGACGGCGTCGATGTCATGGGCTATACGCCATGGGGCTGTATCGACCTGGTATCCTGCTCGCTGGTATCGATGTCCAAGCGCTACGGTTTCATCTATGTCGATGCGGACGACGAAGGAAACGGGACCTATGACCGTTCCCGCAAGGACTCCTTCTACTGGTATAAAAAAGTCATCGCCA
>JAILBD010000127.1 GCA_024681275.1 Erysipelotrichaceae bacterium | reverse complement strand
GAGTTGACATAGTTTGAGAAATATGGCGTACCGTATTTCGCTGTCATTTCAAACAGCATCCTGTTGTTCTCGGTATCAGACCAGTCGAAATCCTTCGTGATGGAGTAAGTCGGGATCGGATACTGGAAACCACGGCCGTTGGCATCGCCTTCGATCATGACTTCGATGAAAGCCTTGTTGACCATGTCCATCTCTTTCTTGCAGTCCTTGTACTTGAAATCAAGCGTACGGCCGCCTACGATGCAGTACTGGTCAGCCAGGTCCTCAGGAACGGTCCAGTCCAGAGTGACATTGGTGAACGGAGCCTGTGTGCCCCATCTGGACGGGGTATTGACACCGTAAATGAATGACTGGATGTTCTGTTTGACCTCTTTGTATGAGAGGTTGTCGATCTTGACGAAAGGTGCCAGATAAGTATCGAATGAAGAGAACGCCTGAGCACCGGCCCACTCGTTCTGCATGATACCCAGGAAGTTGACCATCTGGTTGCACAGTGTGGACAGGTGGTTGGCCGGCGTTGAAGTGATCTTGCCGTTGACACCGCCCAGGCCTTCTTCGATCAGCTGCTTCAATGACCAGCCTGCACAATAGCCCGTCAACATGGACAGGTCGTGGATATGCATAGCGCCGTCCTTGTGAGCGGAACCGATCTCTTCGTCGTAGACTTCAGAGAGCCAGTAGTTGGCTGTGACAGCACCGGAGTTGGAAAGGATCAGACCACCGACAGAATATGTGACAGTGGAATTCTCCTTGACACGCCAGTCGATCGCGTTGACATAGGAATCGACCAGTTTCTTGTAATCCAACATCGTAGTAGAAATATTCCTGGCTTTTTCTCTCTGCTTTCTGTAGAGGATGTAAGCCTTGGCGACATCCGGATAACCGGCCTCAGACAGCGTCTTCTCGACTGAGTCCTGGATGTCTTCGACAGTGACCTTTTCTTCCTTGACTTTGGAAGAGAAATCGGAAGTGACTCTCAAAGCCAGAAGATTGATGACATCAGGATGATACTCCTTCTTGCAGGCATCAAATGCCTTTGTGATCGCATCTGAGATCTTGCTCAGATCAAAATCTACGATCTTTCCATCTCTTTTTACTACACGGTACATACTTTACTACTCCTTTATACCCCTTATCTCAATATCTTCCACGTACGGCGCAGCAGCCTTTTTCATGAGCTCCAGCGTTTCCAGACCAACCTCACCAAGTCCGCTCTGGATGCATGTCCCCTGATCCTCGAAGTTCTGCAGGTAGTAGTGCTTCGCGCCCCTGATCCACTTGCCGATTGCTTCGATGTCTTTCACCTCATGAAACTCCCGAACCACTGTCGTACGAAATTCGTAATCGATCTTGCCTTCCAGAAGAAGGTCTTTGCTTGCTTCGACCTCGCTGAGATCATAGTTTCCCATGCCGATGGTCAGCGCATATTTCTCCGGCCTGTTCTTGATATCCATGGCCACATAATCGACGAGTCCCTCATCGATCAGTTCCCTGAGAGCTTTGGAATTGGAACCGTTGGTATCAAGCTTCACCTTGAGTCCCAGATCCTTCACCCTCCGAATAAATCCCTTTATCCCCTTGTGAAGCAACGGCTCACCGCCGGTGATGCACACGCCATCCAGGATCTTGTTCCTGCTCTTAAGGAAATCAAAGATATCCGCACTGGCGATCTCCGAATCATTCTCGTTGAGAAAGACCAGCGAACGGTTATGACAGAATGGACAACGGAAATTACAGCCACCGGTAAAGACCGTGCAAGCCATATTTCCGGGATAATCCAGCAGGGTCAGCTTCTGCAGTCCATAGAACCTGACGCCCTCATCTTCCAGCTCGCGGGCATACTCCCTGGCTTTTTCCACCAGTTTTGCCTGAACTGTGTTATAGGTGTCGAGCTCATCGGCCGTGACATCGCTGGAGAGATACGAATTCCACTCAGAACGCATCCTGTAGAGCTCAGGCATGATCTCCTGCGTGTTCTGGGTGGTATATAACAATTTCAGACGTTTATCAGCCTCACTGTTTTCGATGCGCACATAGGATAACTGTTCGAGTCTCTGAATGGACTTCGTGATAGTTCCCTTATCAAAAACACCCCTGACAGCCAGCTCGTTCATCGATATCCCCTCGTTCTCATAGATCTGAGTCAGAAGGATTAATTGTGTATAGCCGATACCGTATTTATCTAACAGTTTGTCGAAATGCTTTTGGTTACAGCGATATAAAACAGAGGAGTCTAAACTTAAGTAATTATTCTCGCTCATGATGTCCCTGCAGAATTAATTATATGCCATATAGTTGAAAGTTCAACTAAAATAATTGTAAAAAATTGATATTTCAACTTCTTTTTATTTCCCGGAAATAGACCTCATTTTTTATGAAAATTTTCATTCAAAGCAGACTCAATTTTAGCCTTTCTAACAAACAAAAAGCAATTCTTATCAACTAATTCCGGATATGTTCAAATCACGCAAAAGAAAGGAAATGAACAGGCTCTGCAAAGAAAAACCAAGGTCAGTTCAGAGCGTTATTTCGTCTGTTTTTCCTGTCCGGAACAGACCTCTTCACAAAATCCATGCAGCTTAGAAATACTTTCTCTCTTATCCTTTTCATCCGTGTCTCTTCATCCTCTTCCGGATACATCCTGGCATAAAGCGGAAGCAGTTTTGTGATCTGCCAATAGACATCAAGACACTTGTCGGTAAACTTCTCAGCCAGCATCACATTGCCTGTATCATCCGCACCCCAGACCATAGCCCCGGAAGTCTCTTCTGTTTTAGCCACAGTTCTGCTGATCATCCCGACTTCTGTTTCCAGACCCTGTTCATGCTGAATGGTCAGATATCTGTTGATGTAGGCGATCGCCTCATCAACAAATTCACCGTTCTTCTTTTCCGAGACCTGTTCTTCCCGTATCTGCCCGTCTTTTGCCATCCTGTCCATACGGAACGCGACCGCATCGGACTTCCTCATGACCTGTCTGAACTTCTGACAGCTGTAACGATCATTCTCTCCGCAAAGGAATTCGAATTCCCGATCCAGGTCCTTCAGTATGAACTCTTTCATCGGCACCATCCCGTTTTTTCCATCCAGATAAACGGAATCCGGCGCATAGATATTGGTCTTATCCTTGAAAACAAAGGACTTTTCGATATCGATGTGCAGAAAATCCTTCATGATGCAGCCGACATAGACCAGATTCAGGTCATGCCTGATCTCCAGGACGCGATGATACCTTCTTCCGGCAATAAAAAAACTGATAATGATCTTGTTGTACTTCATATGATATGTGCTCCCCATTCTCTGAATAAGACGCAGGTCTGTAGACCTTAGTTTCCGAATCCTGTCTTATTCCTCATCTATTTTCTCACGCAGAAAAATAAAATGCATGTCAAATTCTGCTAGTTTTTTAACTTTTCTCTTATACGGTTCAGTTTTTGTGAACTTTCATATATAGAAAAATTCAACGATGCTGGAAACAGCTGTTTTTCCGGTACCTCATCACAAAAAAAGATCCTGAATGATCAGGATCTTCATAGATCTCCATATTTCTCAATGGATATGATCACTGACGTTGACGCCGTTCAGGTAGTCATCCATATCATCGAACATCCCATCGGCATAGCTCAGCAGTTCCTGCCTGATCCTCTCCATCAGCATCTCTTCATTCTCTTTCGGATACTGCATCCGCAGATCTTCCAGCATATCGTGGATCAGGTAATAGTTATTGATCTGCATATCGACGAAAGCTTCCTTGGCTCTTTTCTCATCGAGCTCCTCACAGGCATCATCCTCTTCGGCGTCGTCTTCTTCATCCTCCAGCTCCGATACAGTCTGATCCCTCAAAGACCTGTATCGCTTCACCTGGTCCACAACGAACTGTTCAAAGTCTTCCTGTTCCAGATCCAGGTCAAAGTCCTCATCAAAATCAGAAAAGCGTTCTATCTCATGGTTCCACGGGAAGAAGATCCCTTTCTCTTCATCCTCATGATCCATATCCGGATCGATCTCCCCCTCCAGATATCGGATCAGACTGTCTTTATTGTCTTCCCAGATCCCCTGGCCTCTGCCATCAATGAGATAAGCGAGTTTCTTTCCACTTTTCTCAAAGAGCTCGTCATCGACCTCACAATCAAAGATCCAGTCCTCACCCGTGTCATAAATGAAAGTGAAACTGTTTCCCAGATCTTCTATATGGTTTTCAGACATCTCCTCATAACCGGGACCGTCAGCCCATGAGCCATCTACGAATGCCGTTCTGCCGCTTCTGAACATGAAGATATGTTCAAACTCGGAACCAAGAGCGGTACACAAGACGATGCCCAGCTCCTCCAGATCCGCATCCTCCCTGACCGCTACGATACGGTAGAAACGATCTCCCGCTTCTCTCAAAGAAGCCCTGATCCTGAAATACTTCATAAAATGAACCCTGCCTTCATCATTATTATAAACTCACAGCGTATTCATCGTGATCGCAAAGCTGGAAAAGATATGCTAGAATATTGCCATTATATATCTGAGGGGGTAAGAAAATGAGAAAAGACGCCAGAAGAGTGGATGTCTCTGCCATCATGCAGTGCTGCATCGATCTGAAGCCGACACGCAAAGAGAATGAGGTCTACATCGACCGCAAGATCGACGTCACAGAACTGGTCGCTTTCATGGAAAAAGCAAAGAAAGAAGGCAAGCATTACACCTATTTCCACGCCTTCCTGACAGCCATCGCCAAAGTCATGTACAACCGTCCGAAACTCAATCGATTCAT
>JAILBD010000094.1 GCA_024681275.1 Erysipelotrichaceae bacterium | reverse complement strand
CCTACACAATAACCGCATGTATTATCTATCATATTTTCACTCCTTCAATATCATTATAAAAGAAAGAAGAGCAGAATTAAAAAGCCTCTTGCAGTTCGGATACTACAAGAAGCAAAATGATCACAGTATTCTGTTTTCAGTTTTTTTGTTTGCGTGTGGAGAACACCAGGAAAGCGAGCGCAAGCACAAAGTCGCCATATGCGATCCTGCGGGGCTTGCTGAAGCCTGCATACATATCGTGCTGTACCAGAATACAAAACAGACCATGTTACAGATTCAGATACAACAGTATCCTCCACAGAGCTCAGGCTCTCGTTTTTTTTGTTCTGGTCCTTATTGCGATCTCACATAATATGTAGAACGTCCACCGCCTCGCTTTTCGATCACGCCTTCTTCACACAACTGTTTCAAAGAAGATTCTATTGAACTGGATCCGATTTCAGGACACAGTTCCATGATATCCGTCTTTGTAAATGTACCGATCTGCTTATTCACCGCATTTATCACCGTTTCCTTCGCTGACCTCTTTGTCGAAACAAGATCAACACGTTCTTCAAAATCACGATAAGCTGCCAGAACAGTGCCTAAAAAGTATAAGACAAATGGAGTGTCATCATTCTGACCGTCATGCCATCTCTTTGAACTTCTTGAAAGAGCGTCGTAATACTCCGCTTTGGTGATCTGATTCTTTTTTTCCAAAGAGATATATCTTCCTACAACAAACCCTGATTTGTATAGTAGCAAAGTCGTCAGTAACCTGGACATTCTGCCGTTGCCATCATTGAATGGATGGATACACAGAAAATCATGAATAAAAACAGGGATCACCAGCAAGGGATCGATACTGTATTCCCCTGTTGCTTTATTGTATTCAACACAGAGGCTATCAACAGCGGCAGGTGTCTCAAACGGATCCAGTGGCCTGAATAAGACTTCCTTTGCGCCATCTTCGTGAATGACATCGATCTCATTAGGTGTATCTTTGAATCTTCCTCCATAATTGACATCCATGAACTGATACATCTCCTTATGCAGTTGCAGGATATAATTCGTCCTGATCGGTATATACTCAAACGATTCATGTATCAGAGACAAGGCGTAACGATAACCCAGGATCTCTTCTTCATCACGATCTCTTGGGGTCGTCTTGTCACTCATCAATTGAACAAGCCGGGAATTGGTCGTCCTTATCCCTTCGATTTCGTTGCTGGCCTCTGTGGACTGTCTTTTGGCAACTTCGATGAGTCTGTTCAATTCTTCTGGTCTTTGTTGCAAATAAAGCTGCTGTCTTCCCTTGAATTCATGGATCAGACCAACATAATTGACAACTTCCTTTGGCCATTTTCTATCGCTGAGTTTCGAATAGTCAAAATATCTCATTCTCCCAACTTCTTTCTTATTCTCCCAAATTATAACATATTTTGTGAGATTAAATTCATATACCTGTTCTTTTTGCGATCAAAGTAAAAGAAGGTCTTCCGACCACAGACCAGAAACCTTCTTTCATTGTGTTTCATTCGCTGTATTTTACGAATGAATAACCTATGACCTTTCGATCAGTCTTGTCACCAGATCGATGTAATCCTTCGTGAACCTCTTTGCATCGACATCCAGAGCCACTTTATGCCTTTTAATGGGATCGTTGAGTTTCTCAAAGGTTCCGATCATCCTTCCATTCTCCTCGACCGTCAGATTGCAAGGAAACCAGTTCGTGATGATGGAAGGATCATAGGAAGCATAAGCCGCCAGGGGGTCATGCATGGCGCCGCCGATCTCTTCACTTTCATACTCTCCCATATAATAGAAACGGGCGATCTCATAGAGGTTCTTTCCGGCTTCATTGATCTTTGGCCAACAGCTGATATCGCTCACCCTGAACATCGTCTTCAAAGTCGCATCCAGAGGAACGATGTTCAAAGGGATGCCACTTTCAAAGACATACTTTGCAGCCACGGGATCATCGGAGATGTTGGCCTCCGAATAGATGTCCCGGTTTCCCTGTACCGTCAGGGCACCGCCCATGATCGTGATGTTCCCCACGGAAGCGATCGCCTCTCTGTCCTTTCTGATGCAGTTGGCCAGATTGACCAAAGGACCCACAAAGACCAGGTGCAGATCCTTTCCATAAGTCCTGGCCGCATCGATGATGAAATCATCAGCCGGAATATCCTGTGCCTTTCCCTTCGGCTCACCCAGGTCGGCATCGCCGATCCCATTCCTTCCATGAACGCGGTCCAGATGCGGACTCCTCTCATAACGACCTTTCGTCCAGGAAGCCTCAGCGCCTCTGTAGACCTTCACATCATCCCTGCCGAAATTCTCCAGGATCAGAAGTGAATTTCTCACTGATGTATCGACGCTTACATTGCCGAAAGTCGTTGAAACTCCCAGAAGATCGATATCCTCATTTGCCAGGATATAGGAGATCGCCAGTGCATCATCCACACCGGTATCACAGTCGATGATCATCTTCATTTTGACCATAAACCATCCTTTCTCTATTTATTCATCAGTTTGTTCAATATCCTCAGTTTGGCACTGCGGAACTTGTAGAAATTCCTGCTGGTGGCGATGACATTGAAGATGCCGACACCGAAGGCAGCACCTGCCGCCGCTGACGCGATGTTCTCCGTGATCCCCTTATCCGCCAGTCCAAGCAACTCCAATGCCAGGAATATCACCCAGCAGACCAGTCCCACCCAGGCAAAGAAATGGGTGTTCCTCATCAGTCTCTCTTTTTCACTGTTGGTGTATTCCGCAATATCATATAAAGTCTTTTCCGTCTGTCTTTCCATCATTTCTGCCGTCCTTCCTCCATTCAATAATTCTTCGACGCTCACATCATAGAACTTTGCCAATTCGATCAGGATATCAAAATCCGGCATCGTCCTGGCATTCTCCCAGCGTGAGATCGTCCTGTTGTTCAAATTCAGCATTTCTGCCAGTTCTTCCTGGGTCAAGCCCTTTTCCTTTCTCAGATCTTTCAGAAAAGATCCGATCTTTTCCTGGTTCATCGATACGACCTCCTTTGACTTCAGCATAGATCTCTGACGACAGACACACCACGACAGGAAGTGAGAATCTTCAAATTGGACAGCAGCTGTCGGGTATCATCAGCTCTATTTCTTTCTATATACGAAAAGCAGATAAGCAAGGACCCCCGCGATCATCATCGGAATGATGAGATCAGCCATCGGATCAAAGTGGAAAGGGACCTTGCTGAAAAGACAGAAGAGATACTCCAATACGTTCCTCACCAGAACGAACGACAACATGAACAACACCATCTCTTGATTTCTCTTATCAGTCATATTTTTATCCTCTTGATCTAGATGATCCTATTTTACCCTAAATGAAGGACGAAGAGATCTTCCCTCCATCATACACGACTTGCATCTCATCGTTTATGATCTGCATATATTTAAAAAGATCCGGAGAAACAGATCCCCGGATATTCCATTCACAATGATGAACGATATTACAAAAGCGCCTTGACGCAGGCTTCAACATCCTTCATATCGGCTGTCGGTTCAAATCTGGCGACGACGTTGCCCTCACGGTCGATGATGAACTTGGTGAAGTTCCACTTGATATCGGACTTCTTGTCCCAATCCGGATCAGCCTGCGCGAACATCTTCTCCAGCAGTTCCTTGTATGGATGTTCATTGAAACCCGCAAAACCCTTTTCCGCTTTCAGGAACGTATACAGAGGCAGTTCATTCTCGCCATTGACATCAGACTTCTTCATCTGCGGGAAGGTGGTGTTGTAGTGTAAAGTGCAGAACTCATGGATCTCTTCATCGCTTCCCGGAGCCTGCTGGCCGAACTGGTTGCAGGGGATATCTAAAATCTCTAATCCTTTATCATGATAGTCCCTGTACATCTGCTCGATCGGTTCATATTGCGGTGTGAAACCACAGCCTGTGGCGGTGTTGACGACCATGACGACTTTGCCTTTGTAATCAGAAAGTTTCAGTTCCTCACCCTTGCCGGTGACGACGCTATAATCATAAAACATCTCATTCTCCTCTTGAAATATAAAAACCGGAACAAAACAG
>JAILBD010000271.1 GCA_024681275.1 Erysipelotrichaceae bacterium | reverse complement strand
CTTCATAATATTCAAACAGAACGGTAAATTCCTGCAACGGCAGGATGAGATTTCCTGTTTCTTCCTCTGCTTCCCGAATACAGCATTTTTCCGGTGTTTCATCTTCTTCGATTCCTCCGCCGGGTACGATCCACAAGTCTGAACCGGCTTCATGAATGAGAAGGATCATTCCATCCCGCACGATGACGGCTCTGCTTGCGTCTCTGGTTTTGGTATAGGTTTCAAACCGGTTCCCCCCGAGTATTTCAACTTTGGTCATATCTGTTCTATCCTTGTCAAACTGCGATTTGTTCATTTCCTCGTCATCAAGGTCACGCACTCCACATGTTCGCTCTGCGGAAACATGTCAACAGGTATGACCTTATCTACCTTATAATATCCTGAAAGATCATGAATGTTCTTGGCCAAAGTTGCCGGATTACATGATACGTAAATAATCCTTTCCGTCTTTGCCCTTTTAATGACATCAATCATCGTCTGATCAAGACCGCTTCTTGGCGGATCGACAATCAGGATGTCTATCTTCTGTTTTTTGGCAAGACTTATCATTTTCTTTCCGGCATCACCGCAGATGAAGGAAACATTGCCAATACCATTTTCTTCCGCATTTCTTCTTGCATTATCGACTGCCTGGCTTTCCAGTTCAATTCCCATGACATGATCAGCCAGATCATGAACATGAAGCGATATGGCTCCGATACCGCTGTATGCTTCAACTATGGTACCGGTTTTTTCAGGGATAAGGCTTTCAATCATCCTGTAAATCACATCTGCCTGATAACGGTTTAACTGGAAAAAGGCTTTCGGCAGCATGTTCAGCATATACTCATTGAGCTGGAGCGCTATCGTTTTCTCACCTGACAGAAGTCTAAGGTCATCATTGAGCATGCTGATGGGATTTCTGATCGTGTTCACGCACTGATACAGCGAGACAACGTCCGGGATCTTCATGATCTGATCAATCAGCGCTGCTGAAAAAACATCATTTCCGCTGACGATGATGATCTGAACCTTCTCAAAACCGCGGATTATCAGTTGCCTTACTCCGGTTTTGGATTTGTTATCATACAGCTTCACATGATTGCCGTTGAGCACTTTAAGAACGTCAAGTCTTACTTTTTCAAGCTTTTCGTCATGAATAAGACACTTATCGATGATTACCGGATGATTGCTGCCTGGAGCATACATGGCGTTGCAGAGAACGCCGTCTTTCCAGGCAAACGGCAGATTGATCTTATTGCGGTAATTAAGTATTTTCTCACTTGGAATGACATCTTCGATTCTGCCTGTATACCCGGCATATTTTTCCAGCGTTTCCCGGAGATTCTCCTTTTTGATTTTCAGCTGATTTTCGTAATTGGTGATCATCAGCGGACATCCTCCGCAGTATTTCTGGTACTTGCAGAAAGGCCTGACTCTGTTTTCCGACTTTACAACGATCTTTCTGAGCTGTCCGGTAAAATACCTTCCGTTATCCTTAAGACTCTCCAGATCGACTGTTTCACCCTCCAGTGCTCCAACGACAAAAACGGGCTTGTGCCTGTAATAGCCAATCCCTTCTCCGTTTATGCCTGTCCTTACGATTTCCAGCTTCATGGTTTACAGATAAAGAAGAGCGGTTATTTCTCTACCGCCCAAATTGGAATGTCATTTCCTCTTCTGATCAGGATGCTTTTCTGGAAATTGGTCTGATTGAGAAATTCCAGAATTCCCTGAATCTCCTTCTCGGTACATCCGACAAGGATCTTTACTTCCAGATCCTTTTTCAGAATGTCAGCACAGACGACGATCGCATCAGCCTGGAAGACATCGATTGACCCCTTATATACGCCGACCTGTTCCGGGTCACCGGTAATTGTTCCATGCAGATATCCATAATCAACTGGATAAATGAGGTTTGAGTATTGAGGGTGATGTGTCCCTTTCGGCCTGTCCAGGGAAAGATCACCTGACATCAGCAGTGTATCAAGCTTCTGCCAAAAATAAGCGTTGTTTTCTAATTCCATAATAAAATCCTTTACTGCTTAAATTATAACAAACCTCATTTGATAAAAGTGTGAAATAATCAATTATTTTCACAAAAATGTCGAATTTTTACATTTTTATGAAAATAAGCACAGATATTTTCATATCTGTGCTTATAATCGGTTTAATTATCGCCTGTGGCAAGCTTTGTTCTGATCCTTGTGGAAATGTATTCGATGATTACGGTCAGAACGATGATGCCAAGAAGCATGGCTCCGGCATCGTGCCATCTTCTGGCTCCGATGGCAAACGAGAGCTGAGCACCGATACCGCCGGCCTGAACGATACCGAGAATCGAGGCATTCTTCAGGTTGATGTCCAGACGGTACAGGATAATTGATACGAGGTTGGAAGAGAGCTGCGGAATGATTCCGTATCTGATCTTCTCAAACGGTGAACATCCGGCAGCATCAAGAGCTTCGATGATGCCAGGATTGAGGTCTTCAATGGCTTCGACGATCAGCTTTGAAAGCATTCCGATCGAGCCTACCGCCATGGCAAGTACACCGGCGTGAGCGCCAGGTCCAACTGACTTGACGAACATGATGCCCAGAACCAGTGACGGGAAGGCACGAATGATGCTGACGATCGAAAGGACGATGTTGTTAACCCATTTCGGACAGATGCTTCTGGAAGCCAGGCATCCAAACGGAACGGCGAACACCAGACCGATGATCGTTCCCAGGAACGCGATGGCCAGTGTCTCAAAGAGCATGTAGGCCAGACCGATATTGCTGGTATCGAGAATGACGCTCAGCGATGGCGTGAACAGGCCGGTAAAGGCGCTGACGACGATGGCTATGCCCTTTTCATTGACGCCTTCAAAGTTTAAGGTGA
>JAILBD010000261.1 GCA_024681275.1 Erysipelotrichaceae bacterium | reverse complement strand
ATCATCATCGAAAACGCCGGCATCGATGATCTGATCCTGATCATGGCGGGAGAAAAGAAATGAAAGGTTTACTCATCAAAGACTTCGCACTGAACTTCTCAAGACAGAGGACAGTGATCTACTATCTGCTCATTTCCATCTTCATGGCCTTCGCCATGGGAGGAGCCTTCATCATCAGCTATACGGCGATGCTGATGGGGATGCTGGCGATATCCACTCTGAGTTACGACGAGATGGACAACGGCTTTCCTTTCCTCTTCTCGCTGCCGATCAGTCGCAAGACCTACGTCAGAGAAAAATACGTCTATTTCTTCATGCTGAACCTGATTGGCATGCTGTCGGGGATCCTGATCTGTTTCCTCGTATCCCTCATCAAGAAAGAAAGCTTCAGTATCTTCGAAGAACTTCCTTACATCCTGGCATCCGTCATCTTCATAGGGACCATCATGTCCCTGCTGATCCCGGTCCAGATGAAATACGGGGTCGAGAAGAGCCGCACCGTGCTGATGGTCGTCTACGGGGTCGTCTTTGCCGCAGCCTACCTGCTTTCCAGATCGCAGGCTCTCTACAGTATGTTCCTGGATCTTCTGGCAGTGCTGCAGAAGAGCCCGCTGCCTGTCCTCATCCTGATCTTCCTGCTGATCTGTCTTGCCATCGTCGGCAGCTCATATCTGCTCTGTGTGAAGATCATGGAAAAGAAAGAATTCTAAGCAAACAAAAAAAAGGAACCGGGCTTCTTCAATAGAACAGTCCGGCTCCTTTTTCTTTTATCAGAATATGCCCTGCTTCATCATGGCCGTGGCCACCTTACGGAAACCGGCGATATTGGCACCGGCCACCAGATCATAGCCCAGACCGTATTCATTGGCTGCCCGGACGGATTCCTCATGGATGTGCTTCATCATCCTGTGCAGCTGTTCATCGATCTCGATCTCGCTCCAGAAGAGCCTCTGCGAGTTCTGCGACATCTCCAGAGCGGAGACACCGACACCGCCGGCGTTGGCAGCCTTGCATGGAGCGACGATGATATGATCGCATTCCCTCAGCAGTTCCAGCGCCTCGTTGGTCGTCGGCATGTTGGCGACTTCGATATAATATTTGACACCTGACTCGATGATTTTCTTCGCTGACTGCAGATCGACATCGTTCTGCGTTGCGGCCGGCATGTAGATATCGACATCCTTCGTGCCCCAGAACTTCTCTCCCTCCACGAATTCGCAGCCGAACTTTTCGGCATACGGCTTGCAGTGCAGCGGATCACTGTTTCTCATCTCGAGGATGAAATTCAGCTTCTCATCGGTGACGATGCCATCTTCATCATGGATGTAACCATCCGGACCCGACATGTAAGTCACTTTCGCGCCGAGCTCTCTGGCCTTCTTCATGATGCCCCAGGCGACGTTGCCATATCCGGAGACACCTATCCTCTTTCCTTCAAGCCTGTCATTCTGATGTTTGAGTATCTCGTTGAGATAGTAGACGGCACCATAGCCTGTCGCCTCCGGACGGATCAGGGAACCGCCGAAGCTCAGATCCTTGCCGGTCAGAACGCCATTTTCATAGTTGCCCTTGAGCCTTCTGTACTGGCCGAAGAGATAACCGATCTCCTTCATGCCTACGCCCATATCGCCGGCCGGAACATCGGTATCCGGACCGATATAGCGATACAGAGCCGTCATATAACTCTGGCAGAAACGCATGATCTCATCATCCGACTTGCCCGCCGGATCGAAGTCGCTGCCGCCCTTGCCACCGCCGATCGGCATGCCGGTCAGGGCATTCTTGTAGATCTGTTCGAAAGCCAGGAACTTGATGATGCTTTCATTGACGTTTTTCTGAAAACGGAGACCGCCTTTGTAAGGCCCCAGGGCTCCGTTGAATTGACAGCGGTAACCGGTGTTGGTGTGGACGATGTTGTGATCATCAGTCCAGACGACCCTGAACTTGAAGGTCCTTTCCGGAACGATCATCCTGCCCAGAAGATCGGCCTTTTCATATTCGGGATGCCTGTCCATGACAGGAGAAACAGAAGCCAGTACATCCTGTACAGCCTGAACGAATTCCGGCTCATCGGCGTAGCGGCTCTTGACCATATCGATGGTCTTTTCTACATATGGATTCATCTGCTTATAATACCTCTACCTTCATCTTAACAGTTTTATGCATCAAAGTCATGAATGATTTTTGATCTATAGGAAAAGAGTCCCGAGTGCGATCTCGAACATCTGTTGACCCGCCCTTTCTCTTTCTTCGGATGTGGCATGTAGATCCCTGCCAATCAGGTCCACCACCTGCATGAGACCAGCTGCCTTCTTGCCTGTCATCTTCGCATTGTGGAAGAGGGCAAAGCTCTCGCATTCCACGATGTCACAGCCATACTGATCTTTCATGCGATCAGCCAGGACCGCCCTTTTCTCTTTCGTGTAGTAGAGCACATCGCTGGAATGGGTCCTTGCTTCAGGCATGCGGATCCCCATGATCTCAGCACTCTTTCTGAGCTTGTTCAGAAGTTCCTCGTCGGCGTAGGTAATTGGTTGATCATAGCCGCTCTGTTCCTTCGCGAAAGTGGAAAAAGAGAAGGCCTCCTTCACCAGTACCGTATCCAGCAGTTCAAACTTCTCATCGGCATAGACACCGCAGGTCCCCACACGGATGATCTCATCCACATCGTATTCATGGAACAGTTCATAGGAATAGATGCCGATCGAACAGATCCCCATCCCGCTTCCCATGAT
>JAILBD010000257.1 GCA_024681275.1 Erysipelotrichaceae bacterium | reverse complement strand
AGATAAAGTAAATGGATATCATCACTTCGTATTCCTTGAAAAACGGGCCCTGATCTCATAGATCAGCTCCTTCCTGTTGATCAGCAGCAGTGTCACAAAAAGAAGCAGGGAAGCACACTGGAAAGCGAAAGCGATCCAGTTGCTGATCGGCCAGCTGTGTAAAGAATACGGGATCGTGATCAGATTCAGGACGCCAAGAAGAACGATCGAGATCAGGTGTCTTTCCTTGCGGTCATAGATGGCAAAATAGATCACGAACATGACCAGCAGATCGGCAAAAAGCACGATCGGAATGACTGTCTCCGCCCAGCCCGGGATCAGAAAATGGTCGATCAGGAAAAGCAGGACGACCAGATAGAACGTGACCTTGTTGGCATGTGCGAAGATCGAAAATTCGACAAGACGCAGCGAGAAAACGAGCCTCCATACGGAAAACAGAGACCAAATGACGACCAGAGACCACGTCTTTCCCTTGACAAGGAAATTGACGATCAGACAGACCAAGGCCGCAACAAGGAAAACGATCCTGACGATATTGCGCAGATATCTGTAAAAAAGGCTCTGTCTCTCCGGGACCGGATAGATGATCTTAGGATTCATACTCCACGCTCCCTTCTATCGCTTTAAGCACGCCATCGTCTTGCAGATAGTTGTACAGTTCATTCTCAAAAGACGGATCGTCGCTGTTTTTGATGACTGTGAAAACGGCTGTGCCATTGACTGTGGCAAGCGTCGTCGAGATCCTGTTAGGCGAACCGGGGACCAGCAGGAAGAAAGCCTTCTCGACCTCATCTTTCATTCCATCAGGCAGATCGATCACTCCGAGGTTGGAGAGAGTATCGGAGATGATGGAATTGCTCATATAGCCATAGACATGCTGCATGATCGGGACCTTCAGGAAGAGTGGAACGAAGGACAATGAATCGATCAGTTTGCCTGTCGTCTTCATCATCTGGCTCATCATCTCCTCACTGCCTTTTTCCCTGATCTGCTTAGCGATATCGGTGATCAGTTCCTTCTTTTCCGGGAGCTTATCCAGTTCCATGCTGGCATTGAAGTACATCGAATAATTCCGTAAAGTCCTGGAACCGTTGAACTTGCGCATATTGACCGGGATCTGGATGTTGAAGACGCCTTTCCTGCTGACGCAGCTTCGTGCAGCCATGAATATCAGAGCACAGATATAAGCAGTCACAGAAGCGCCATATTCTTTTGCTTTCTGATGCAGCAGATCCGCATCCATCTTGAAATGGATGATCCTTGTGATATTCATACGCGAGAGCTTTCCATCCAGCTGGACCGCCTTCTTATCCATGAAAGTCGAAAGAGAAGACTCCCCTTTCGCATTCTTGAACTCATTCACCAGTTCCCTCTTATCTATCTCCTCATCGATATCCAGAACGCCTTTTTCCTTTGCGACATCGACACCTTTCAGACGCAGATACTCAGCCAGAAGTGTTTTCAGAAAGACCAGGCCACCGTTTCCGTCCGTGATCACATGAAAGTATTCGACGCTCAAACGGTCATGATAATAAAGGACCCTGAACGACCTGTATGTCCTCAAAACGATGGAGATCGGTTTGCACGGGATCTCCTTTTCCTCTTCGATCATCGATACATTGTTGACCGACTCCAGATAGTGCCAGAAAAAACCATTCTTGATCACAGCGGAAAACGTCGGAAAACGCTTCAGGGTGAAATCAAGAGCCAGCTGCAGCAGGACCGGTTCGATCTCTTCTTTCAGAACGAAAGAAAGCCTGAACATCGGCATCTGCCCATACCGCATCCCCAACGGATATACGATCGCCGCATTATCCAGAGAATACGTCTGACGCTTTCTGCTTCGATAGAAATCTCCGAGATGATCGAGACACAGGATCTCACAGATTTCGTCTATGCTCCTGCCCTGATTCAGATAGTATTCGAACCCGGCAACGAAATGCTCATGAAGCAGATTCTTTGCCAGCAGGGTGACATCGCTCGCTTCAGCCAGATCCGCAAAAAAGGAATCGATCTTATCCTGTTGCGACTGCGTAAGACCGCCTTTCAGTTTTTCCAGATGAAGGTCTCTAATATTCTTTTTCACAATCTCATTATAAGCTCATCCACCCGTTCAAGCAAAAAAAGGACTTGCGTCCTTTTTGATCGATCATGGCGGCCCCAACAGGAATCGAACCTGTAACTATCCCTTAGGAGGGGATTGTTTGATCCATTAGACTATGGGGCCACAAACAATATTATACATGAAAGAAAAGAAAATAGGACGACAAGGTCCTACTTCTTTAAGGATTTAAAATGAAAAAACTTTTTACAATGATAAATATATCTCATAAATGTGAAAAATATGTGAAATTATTACATTTTATGAAAATATTTTTACATTATTGTAAATTCTTTCAGTTAAGACTCTTTTCCAGACTCCATCTCGATCACCTTTCTGAACTGCGTCTCATACAGCTCCTTATAGACGCCATTCATGGCAATGAGTTCCTCATGTCCGCCCTGTTCGACGATCCTTCCTTTTGAAATGACCAGGATCTTATCAGCCTGCAGGATCGTAGACAAGCGGTGGGCGATGACGATGGAAGTCCTTCCCTTCATCAGAACATCCAGGGCCTTCTGTATCGAAGACTCGGATATGGAATCCAGGGCCGAAGTCGCCTCATCCAGGATAAGGATCTTCGGATCCTTCAGAATGACGCGGGCGATCGAAAGACGCTGTTTCTCACCTCCGGACAGCTTCAAACCGCGGTTTCCTACCTGCGTGTCATAGCCATCCGGCTGCGAAACGATGAAATCATGGATATTGGCGATCCTGCACGCATTCTCGATCTCCTCCTGCGTCGCATCTGCCTTGGCAAAGAGCAGATTCTCCTTGATCGTCCCATTGAACATATAGGCTTCCTGCGTGACCATGCCGATATTGGAACGCAGATAAGTGAGTTCGATGTCGCGGACATCGCTGCCATTGATCTTCACAGCGCCTGACTTGACATCATAGAGTCTCGGCAGCAGATTGACGACTGTCGACTTTCCCGATCCGGAAGGACCTACGATCGCATACATCTTGCCGGAAGGGACTTCAAAGGAAAGGTTCTTTATCAGAGGTACGTCCTCGGAATAATAAAATTCGACATCTTCATAATCGATCTGTGTCTTTTTAGCAAAACTCGGCTTGATAACGACTTTGCTGTTCTTTACACCAGGTTCCATATCCAGATACGTGAAGATCCTGGTGAAAAGTGCCATGGAACGGGTCAGATCGACCGAGATGTTCAGAAGCGATTCGACCGGTCTGTAAAGGCGGTTGATCATGTTGACGGTCGCGGTGATCGTACCGACTGAGATCGCCGTATCATTCATCCTGATGATGAGATAACCGCCTGCCAGATAGATCAGCAAAGGTCCCAGATTGGTGAAGATGCCCATGATGACTCTGAACCAGCTGCCGGCCCTCGATTCCTTGACCGACAAAGCCGTGACTTCCCTGTTCACCTTCTCAAATTTCTTGTTGATGTTTTCTTCCTGCGTGAACAGTTTGATCAGCAGAGAACCGGAAACAGAAAGCGATTCATTGATGATGTCATTGAGCTCGTCAGCCTTCTCCCTGGACTGCGAGAGAAGCTGCCAGCGGTTCTTGCCCGCTGATTTGGTCGGTATCACCAGCAAAGGAATGACGAGTATGCCGATCAAGGACAGTTTGGCATCGATCCTGAACAGGGCGACGATCGTCGTGATCACGGTGCAGACATTGGAAACGATATTGGTCAGGATGGATGAAATGACGGTGGCCACACCCGAGATGTCGGAATTCATCCTCGTGATGATGTCTCCCTGTTTTTCGGAAGTGAAGAAGGAATGAGGCATGGTCTGCAGGTGAGCGAACATCTCATTCTTCATATCGAAGACGATGCGCTGTGAGACCCAGCTGTTGATATAGGATTCCAGGACACCGACGATATTGGAAACAGCCAGTGTGATGATCGCCAGGATGACAAGCTGGACCAGAAGCGTGAAGTCTTTGCCCAGGATCGCCTCATCGATGATCCTGGCAGTGATCAAAGAAGGCAACAGACCCAGCACCGAAGAAAGGATGATGATCGCAAAAACGATCAGCAGCTGCAGCCAGTATGGTGCAAGATACTTCAGTATGCGAAAGATCAGTTCCCTGCTCACTTTCGGAATATTCTGTTTTTCTTCATCTGTCAGAAAGCCTCTAGGCCCAAGCCCCCTCATTGACATATGGATACCCCCTGTTTAAAAAAGTATAACATAAAAGCTCCCTTCTGCTTTCCGTCTGGCTTTTTCATCCGGACTTCCCGCAAAAGGGAGCATTTCATTTTGCTATTCTATCTCGGCTTAGTACATTCCACCCATGCCGCCTGCAGGCATTGCAGGCTCCGGTTCCTTGATGGTACCGACTGCAGCCTCGGTCGTGATCATCAGACCGGCAATGGAAGCGGCATTCAGCAGTGCGGATCTTGTGACCTTGCAAGGATCGACGATACCTGCTTTGTACATATCGACCCATTCACCGCTCTTGGCATCGAAACCGACATTGTTCTTCTGCGTCAGCTGTTGATCGACGATATCCTTGCCGTTGTGGCCGGCATTCTCAGCGATCTGATACAGAGGCTGTGTCAGAGCCTTGAAGACGATGGAAACACCTTTCTGGACATCTTCATCATCAGCCTTGACCTTGTCCTTGAGATCCTTATAGATGCTCATGAGGGCACAGCCACCACCAGTCACGATACCTTCTTCGATCGCAGCCTTCGTTGCGTTCAATGCATCTTCGATACGAAGTTTCTTTTCTTTCAGCTCCGTCTCAGTCGTTGCACCGACTTTGATGACAGCGATGCCATTGGTCAGCTTTGCCAGACGCTCTTTCAGATTCTTCTTGTCGTAATCGGAAGTGGTCCTTTCGATCGTGTTCTGGATCTCAGCGACCCTCTCCTTGAAAGCCTTCTTGGAACCGGTGCCATCGATGATCGTCGTATGTTCCTTCTCGACGATGATCTTCTTGGCGGAACCGAGATCCTTCAGGGTCAGATCCTTGAGCTGCATGCCCAGATCCTTGGAAACGAACGTAGCACCCGTCAGGATAGCGATATCCTGAAGATTTGCCTTCTGATTGTCACCAAAGCCAGGAGCCTTCGTCGCTACGACATTGAAAGTGCCTCTGAGCTTATTGACGATAAGAGTTGAAACGACCTCGTTCTCCAGATCATCAGCGATGATCAGCAGAGGTTTATTGGACTGTACGATCTGTTCAAGTACCGGCAGGACTTCCTGGATCGTTGAGATCTTCTGATCAGTCACCAGGATGGCAGGATTCTCCATTTCCACCAGCATCTTCTCACGGTCTGTGACCATATATGGTGAGATATAGCCCTTGTCATATCTTAAGCCTTCCGTCACTTCCAGAGAAGTATCGAAGCCCTTTGATTCATCGACGTTGATGACACCATTCTTGCCTACCTTGTCCATCGCTTCTGAAACGATCTTGCCGATCTCCTCAGAACCGGATGAGATAGCCGCGACATTGGCGATCTCTGATGAAGAATCGATCTTTCTCGCATTGCTCAGCAGTTTCTCTGAGACCTTCTTGGAAGCCATCTCGATGCCTTCTCTCAACAGCACAGGATTGGCACCCTTTTCCACAGCGTCCAGACCTGCATGGATCATTGCCTGAGCAAGCAGAGTTGCGGTCGTCGTGCCATCTCCAGCGGAATCGTTGGTGTGGTTGGCAACTTCATAGATCATCTTGGCGCCCATATTCTCAAAGGTATCTTCCAGTTCGATCTCCTTTGCGATCGTCACGCCATCGTTGACGATGAGCGGTGAACCATAGCCCTTATCCAGAATGACGTTGCGGCCCTTAGGTCCCAATGTGATCTTGACTGCATCAGCCAGTGTATCGACACCTCTTAAAACGGATTCTCTGGCGTCTTTTGAATATTTTACGATCTTTGCCATAATAAGCCTCCTACTCTACGATGGCCAGGATATCCTCGGCCTTGATCAGAATGTACTCGGTCTCACCGTCTTTGACTTCGGTGCCGGAATACTTCTTGTACATGACTTTATCGCCTTTCTTCAAAGGCATCTCATAGACCTTGTCGTCTATTTTGATCTCTTTGCAACCGCTTACCGCTGCAACGACAGCATACTCTTCGTTCTTCTCTTTCTGGGAGATGATGATACCGCTGCTCGTCTCATTGGAAGCTTCAACTTTTTTTAACAGAACATTGTTATATAACGGTTTTATCACGTTCATATCCTCCTTACCATAATCTATTATAATCATTTATAGCACTCAGTCAATAAGAGTGCTAACATTTAGCACCCCTTTATCACTCATCAAAAACAAGAAAAAACGGGATCATCAGATCCCGTTTGAATATCACACTGTGCTCAGCACGATCAGCAAAAGACCGGTGAAATAAGTCAGGGAATTGGCCCTGATCAACCACTTGTTTTTACTTAGAATATACATGTAAGTCGTCAGGATCAGGTCCGATATCATAAAAAGGAAAGAACCGATACCCATCATCACATAGTTGGTCCCCGGCAGCAGAAGAGCCATACATAAGCCCGTAAAACCATGTGTCAGGATCGAAGACAAGTAGAAACAGAAAGGCCCTCGCATCCTGCCCATGCGGATCTTATCCGGCCATCTGCCTGAGGCATAGTAGAAAGATCCCAGGATCAGTGCCACCACGATAAAGACCCAGAAAAAGCTGTGATAGTCATAGCCATGACTGACCATGACGATCTGTTCATACAGTGTAAAGCAGACGTTCCCCGCCAGGAAGAAATCCCCGCCTCTGCCAAAATCAAAGACAAGGAAGACATCTCCAAGCCAGGCGAATATCAGCGCCGCCATCAAAAGTGTCTGGTAGGATGCGAAATCGTATTTTCTGAAAAAGACGATGATCGCCAGGACCAGATACATCGTTGCCATGATGTATTTGTTGATGGCGCGATACTTGATGTTTTCTGATACTCTGGTAAAGAAATAACAGAACAGCGCAGCATAATAAACGATCACAAACAATGTCATAACTGATCCTCCGGGATCTCAAAGATCGGTACCTCGATCACCATATCCGATAGAGGATATGTGCAGCAAGGATGGATATAGTTGAATTTCCTGTCAGCGGCTCTGCGGAAATCATCTTCACTGTCCACCAGATATTCACCGCTGATCACTTTGCTGTGACAGAAGCCGCATACACCGCTCTTGCATCTGACGGGAGCTTTGATGCCTGCCCTTTCCATAGCGGTCACGATAGTCTCGTTGTTGAATGCGCTGATCCTGAACATTTCATCGCGGATCCGGATCTTCAGGACATAGGCTTTGATATCTTCGCACTTTCTATCGCCAATGGAATTCCTTTCCCTTCTGATCCTGGAAGGATCGAAACCGATCATCTGCAGTTGTTTTCCGACATGTTCATACATGGCATCCGGTCCGCACATGAAGATCTTGCAGTCTTCAGGCAGTTCTTTCTTCAGCAGATCGGCATCGATGAAACCGTGTCGATATCCTTCAGCCTTTTCTTCCGACAACACGATCACGATCCTGATCTTCTCATCCTCGTATTCCTTTGGGTCGAAAGGCAGCCGGTCAAGGCTCCTGATCCCATAGAACAAGGTCAGGCTGAACTCTTCGCTGCCCTCATGGATCGCCCTCATCATGGAGAGGAACGGTGTGATGCCGCTTCCTCCGGCGATCGCGGCAATGTGATCAGGATCTCTCAGATCATCATGATAAAAATCACCGCTAGGTTCTGATATCGCGATCTCCTCACCGACCCCGGCATCATCGATGAGGTAAGAGGAGAAGATCCCCTTTCTCTGTACGATGATCTCCAGTTTTCCTTTCATCGCTTCCATCGGAGACGAAACGATCGAATAAGGCCTGCTCAGAAAAGAGGGACCGACCTGTTTTGAGAGCGTTATGAACTGACCTGCCCGGAAAAAAGGAAACCGTCCGTCTTCTCTCAGTGATCCAAACGTCAGCAGATACAAGTCCTTTCCAAGTTCCTTCCTGTTCGTGATCCTGGCTCTGATCATGCCGGGATGCAGAGACTTTGCCAGCCTGTTGACACCATATTCATAGACAAGAGGTCCTGCCGGAGTCTCTTCGATCAGCTGACGGCGCTTCTGGACCATCTCCATGCCACGTCTGATGTCCTCACCGGGAACATTGCTTCTTCTGAAAGCCACCCTAGCACCCCTCCTTTTCCATATCTTTCAAAGTTCGTCCGGCCTCATTGGCACCGGACTTGTAAGAACTCGGATAACCAAGCAGTCTTTCGCCATAGCCTCCGCCTATCCTCAGACCGGGAACGAAGTGATCCTCTTCCACCATCTGTATCCTGTTCATCAGGCCATCATAATACTGCGATTCATAACCGTATACAGTACCCTGAGGATGTCCGCAGTAACGCGCATAAGTCTCAGGAGTTGCGATCGCCAGTTCTTCGATGTGATCCGATATCTTCGTTCCGGTCGCTCTTTCAAAGCGTTCTATCATGGAACGGGCTACTTCGTTCTTGACTCTGAAATAATCCATCTCTTCTACCTGGCTCCATACATCATCGGTAAATAATGTCGTCATATACATGATACATGTTCCTTCAGGAGAACAATCCGGATCGGCATTGTTGAGACAGACTGTCGCCTGGGCAGCAGTATTGCCGATCTTCTTCATCGATTCATACTGTTTCACATTGTCCGTCGTATCGTAGATGAAGTAGTTATGATCTCTGATCCCGAGTTCTTCTGCGGAAGCATTGAGTCCGAGGAATACCGTGAAGCCTCTGCCGGCAAATTTCCGGAAACCGGTCAGTTTCAAGGCTTTTTCCGGAACGGCCTCAGGATCTAGAAGCTTTCCATAGACCAAATGCGGCGAGCAGTTGGCAATGACGTGGCGAGTGGCGATCTTCCTGCCATCTTTCAGCATCACGCCATCGACATGACCGTCTTTATCAGCGAGGATCTTCACGACCTCGGTATTGAACCAGATGTCGCCGCCCATCTCATGGATGTGCTCTTCAAAAGCCAGAGACAGCTCATGGGAGCGGTATTTCGGAATGACCGCTCCTTTTGAGAAATAGGAATAGATCATATTGGCATAGTGCAGGAAACTCAGATTGTCCCCATCTGCACCCAGATAGCACCAGTAAGTATTCAGATTGTCGACGATCGCCTTCGGGTAGCCGAGTGCTTCAAAAGCTTCATTGACCGAATAGGAAGCGCAGGCCAGGTAGTCGGGATATTTCTCCATCATGACCTTCGGGTCCGGCCTTCCCTTGGAAGCAGAGAGATATTCCATGGCATCCCTGATCTGCTGAGCCAGCGCAAAGAAGTCTTCTATATACTTGTCTCCGTCCGGATGAAGCTTCCTGTTGGCAGCCTTGAATTCCTCTTTTCCGAAAGGCATGACAAAATCATAACCGTCTTCTTCACAGATCAGATGATAGGCATCCTTCAGGTGGATCCACTCGATCTTATCAGCCACACCGAGTTCTTCAAAAAGCTGTCTGGTCGAACCCGGCTCTTCTTCTGTCCCGATGCCATTGAACTCGTGCAGGGAAGCTTCAAATTCAAACCTCCCTCTGACGAAGCTCGTCACAAAGCCTCCCGGGATATTGTGTTTCTCGCAGACAAGACAGGTCTTGCCCGCATTCAGGATCTTCGCCGCAGCGGCAAGGCCGCCGTTTCCCGCTCCGATCACGATCACATCATATCTGTCCATATCAGACCCCAGTTTCCACTTTGTAAGAAAGGACGTCCTCGATGACATCGCCATCGATCTGCAATGCACAAGGCTTTTCAAAAGCTACTTCGACTGTTTTTCCTCTTCTGACCGTCACCCAGTCGCTCTTATTGATGTGCTCACCTTTATTCAACGACGGGAAACGCATCAGAGTGATCAGACGGCTTTTCTTATATAGAGTGACAACTGTCACAAGACCGTCCGCAAAACGGTCCTGATGAGGAGCCACCATCAGACCACCGCCATAGAATCTGCCTTTCATCGTGGAAGCCAGCCAGACGTTTTCATACTTCGCGGTCTCACCATCTACCGTGACAGTAGCCCTGTTCAGTTTGTAAGCGCCGAGCAGGAGCCTGATGGCAATATTCGTATAATTGACCGGCTTATCAGAAGTCTGTCTCTGTATATCTCCGACACGGCAGGTCTCTCCATCAAGACCGTAGCCGATGCCATTCAGGAACCTTCTTTTTATTCCCTTGACTGTGATCAGAGGCAGATCCTTCAGGAAAGGCCGCAGTTCGATCTTTCCGTCCACCGCATATTTTTCGTTATCTCTGAAAAAATCATTTCCGCTGCCGCACTTCACATAATAGACAGGGACTCTGATCTCATGCCCATAGACATCATTGGCGAAACGATTCAGCGTTCCGTCTCCGCCTGTCAGGATGACCTCATCATCTTCTTTGAGACCGTCCAGAAAATCAGGCATGTTCCTGATGTCAAGAAGACTCACGAACTCGCATCCGCAGTTATTATCTGAAGCCCACTTTCTGGCATCCTCTTCCCCCTTTGAATTGTTTGCTTTCGGATTGAACAATAAATAAATCATGCAAATTCCCCCTTCCTTAAGATCCACAAATCGATCGCATGATCACGTATCGGAATGAAAAACAAATATTCCGCTCCTTCAATATCAGATTATTCCATATGCTTTATTGATTCCATTTTATCATAGCTTTTCCTGCAGAAAATCCCCTGTGATCATTTGCTTACAGTGAACAAAAAAACAGATCCAAGGATCTGTTCATTTTCCGATTCCGTCTTTGGGCATGTACCAGTAGGAACTGGTGCCGTGCAGATAAGTCCTTGAGCCCTTGGGCATCTGTGTCAAAGCGTTGAACACATTGTAATAATCTCCGGCTCCGGAAGAGATCGCTGCCGCTCCCAGCGTACCAAGGACAGTCAGATCCGGATCGATCAGAAAGAGGGCGAAGGGGATGAAACCGAATACCAGATTTGGAAGCATAGACATGAAGACGAAACCCGCCTTGGAGAAAGTCCCCGGACCAGCTACAAACAGCATCCCTCTTTTCAGATTCTCATACATATAGACATCACCACTGAAACAGATGGCATGGAGAAACTCATGCGGGATCAATGACGCAAGGAAAATGATGAGACCGCTGATCTCCAAAGGCTTTCTTGCGATGTAGAAATAAAGTCCGAAGCAGATGACAGCGATCAGCAGAGCGATCCCGTTCATGACGATGCCCAGTGTTTTCATCGACTTGATCTCCCTGAACGGAACATATCCGGGCTCATGCTCATGCGTGATCAGGCTTTCAGGATCATCATCATATCTTCCTGCAAAATGAAATCTCGTCATGATAAGGCACTTCCTTCTTAATTGCTTCCCAGTATCTTTATGAGCATGATGTCGGTATAAGTGTAAGCCTCGATCGGATAATCCTTCATATCGATGCTGTTGGAATGCACCAGGATGTGACCATCAACGACTTTGGAAACGATGACCGTATGGACCAGACCGTTATTGCCTACCATGATGATATCGCCAGGCTGGGCATAATAAAGATTGACATTGACATCCGCTACCAGGCCCTTCCCCTCATTCCACTTGGCATAGTTATAGAAATAACCGACATTGACCCAGGACCTCGTCCTGCCCTCAGGTGTCGGATCTTCATTGATGTAAGGATCATAATCGGGATCATTGACATAGCACTTCCACTGTTCATCGCCCGAAAAATCCATCTCGATGCCGCCCTGCAGAAGACATTGTGAAGCATAATTCTGGCAGTTTCCGCCTTCATCGGTGAAATTATACCAGTCCTTATTCCTGTCATGATAATAGGTATCCGCGTAAGCGATCGCCTTATTTCGATCATATGCTTTGGCAAATGTCTTGACAGACAGATACGGCTTGTTTGCTGCCTTGACCTTCAGGACTTCTTCATTATAGGTGTGCATATCCTTCAGCTGTCCACGGTAATAGTCATAGATCCTTTCCACGTCCTCGACGCTTTGCGCTTCATCGTAGAAAGTCATATAGTAGCCCTGGACTTTCTCCAGATCAGAGATCCTGCATCCGTTATCCTTCTTTGAGATCCTGAAGTAGTTTTCGATCTCAAAAGACTGCGACTCGATACCCGGAAGGAAAGAGAAACTCATATAGTCATCTTCCAGGATGTCGACGATGTAAAGATCGCCCTGCTGCTCGAAATTCGTGACCTTGAGATCATAATGAGCGCTGTCCATCCTGAAATCGAAATCGTATCTTTTTCTGGTATCGATGATCAGAGACATGGCCCTGGAACTGATGGCACTCATCAGCTCATTATCAAAAAGGTCATCCACAGATGCTTCTTCCAATGTGAAAACGCTCTTATAGTATGCATCCATATACGAAACGATGAGGTCCATCACTTCGCCAGGAACGCCGAATTCATCTTCGATCCTGCCTTTGAACGTATCCGGTACGGAGACTGTTTCGGGAACGATGTTCTCCTGCCCTTCTTTGCCGCTGTTTTCCGGTGCCTCCTTCTTCAGTGTCAGTGCACCCAGAAACGTCAGGACCAGCATCAAAGACAATATCATGACCATCAAGGCCCGGCTTCTGATCTTCATGTCTTAATTATAAACCATCCTTCTGCTGATTTGCTCTCAGCCGGACAATGTCTTTTTCATATTCAGGAAGATCTTCTTCTTGCTTGAAGCGTAGGCAGCTAGCTCATCGATGCTCAATCCCTCATAACAGAGCGCTCTGTAGTCCTCTTCCGCCTTATCAAAGGCGGCGTCCAGGACTCCCTGATTGTATGCATACATCACCTTGTCATCCGCAAGGAGGTCCACATTCTCTATCCTGATATGAGCAGAAGCGACCAGCCTGGCCAGTGACAAGGCACAGGATGAAGCACTGATCCTGCATGCGGCAGAGATCTCTTCCATCGAAGCCTCCTTCCCCTTCTTATAGAGGTAATAGAGGATGCCGATATCGTCTTCATCGAGGTCTGCCCTCTGAGCGATCGGCCTAAGCAGTCTTGCAAAGACAGTCTCACTCAGACGATCGAACTGCAGTTCGAAAGCCATCCCGTCATCCGCAATGAAGATCGGACCATTTTCCTCGCCGAGCTTTTTCGTGTCATCGATCAATGGCAAAGTGAAACCATCAGTCGAAATGGCGACCAGAAAACCATAGATGATGGGCTTTCTCGCCTCGTAGTCATCCTTATCCAGGATCTGCCTGTAAAAACTGTCATAGTATCTGATGACACCGGTCTTCATTTTGACTGTGCTCTGAATGTTCATGTTCTGAAAGACCAGTGATCCTTCCGTCTTCACATAGTAGTAGACGGCAGATCTCAGCACAAAGATCCTGTCCGTATGCAGAAGATACTGAAGATTGAAGATGGCATCTTCGCTGTAGGAAATGTTTTCATCCATGGCGAGCTGATGATCATCGATGATCTTCTTCCTGTACAGCTTGTTCCAGATGGCGCCGTAATAGAAATCAGCCGGCGACAGCAGCATCCTGTCGGCATATTCTTCCACCGTGATCACCGCTTCTTTTTTGATGGAACCTTTCTTGGAGATCTTTTCATCAACGACGCGATAGAAATCGGCGACCACCATGTCGGTATTCTCTTCCTCCATCGCCCTGACCATCAGCTTCACTGAATCGAAAGGGATCCAGTCATCGACATCGACGAAACGGATATAATCCCCTCTTGCCAGAGAAAGACCGATGTTCCTCGTCGCGGAAACACCGCTGTTCTCCTTGTGGATCGGAACGATCCTCTTGTCTTTCTGTGCATACTCCGAAATGATCCTGAAAGAATCATCCCTGCTGCCATCATCAATGACGATCACCTCGATGTCTTTATAGTCCTGTGCCAGGATAGAATCGAGGCATCTGGAAAGCGATCTTTCCCCATTATAGACCGGTACGATGATACTGACTTTGCTCATAAAGTGACCTCTTGTTTGAACAGAACATATTTTTCCAAAGGAAACAGTACGATGACCTGGACCAATCCTGCGGCCATAGTTGCGATCGATCTGGCCAGAACGGCGAAGCTGCTCCTCGCCAGCAGGGAAACGATAAGACCCTGCAGCCATGTCGAAAACAGGATCAGAGAGATCAGAACGACGCAATATACGATGAACGACCATCTGTGTCCCTTTCCCCTGAATACTGTTTTCATACTGAGAAAATAAGCGACGATATTGGCGATCAGATTTGAGAGAAAGAAAGGCAGAACATAGCCCCAGGTCACGATCCCATCGATCACATATCTGCTCGGTCCATCAAAAAGGACTTCACTTCTGAAGACGCCCCTTAAAAAAGGCGGCAGTTTGATCGCCAGACCATCAAAAACGAAAGGAAGAAGATTTGCCAGGATGACCTGTATCCAGAATATGACCGTTCCCATCAGGTTGAATTTGATGAACTGCCATACAACGGAATCCTTAAACTTCTCATCTAATCTTCTGAACATATACTCACCTCAACATTTCTATTATATGTCTTTCCCGGAACAACAAAAAAGGCAGGATCAGTTCCTGCCTTCAAAACAACAGACGCAATCATTCACAGAGCGCAATGAACTCATCGATCTCATCCGTCAGGATCTGCAGCGATGAACGCCAGAAATCCTTATCGGTCAGATCGATGCCTGCAACTTCAGCGGCACCCTCCACAGTCGTCGTTCCGGTAGCCTTGAGCAGTTTCTTGTAGAGAGGAACGAATGATCCGCCTTCCTTCAGATACTTTGCATAGAGGCCTCTGGCAAAAAGACCGCCGAACGCATACGGGAAGTTGTAGAAACTCATGTTGCCGCTGTAGTAGTGGCTCTTGCAGCACCACATATACGGGTGCAGATAGTCATGATCGAGTCCATCACCATAGGCCTTCTTCTGCGCTTCCAGCATGAGTTCACAAAGCCTGTCTGCAAACATGAATTCTTTTTCTCTGTTCTCAAAGACCGCTGTCTCAAACAGATACCTTGAATAGATATCACAAATGATCTGGGTCGCATCCTGGAGCTGGTTCTCGATCAGCGCTCTTCTGGCGATCGGATCCTTTTCCATCGCTATCGCCGCATTCATCGCCACGACCTCATTGAACGTTGAAGCTGTTTCCGCGACCGGCATGGAGACGTCCCTGTTCATCAAACTGTTATCTCTCAGACAGTGATTATGGAAAGCATGTCCGAGTTCATGGGCCAGTGTGATCACATCACCCAGCGTTCCACCGAAATTGGTCAGGATACGGCTCTGCGAGACCGAACTGAGGCTTGCACAGAATGCTCCGCCTACTTTGCCATCATGCGGATAGAAATCGATCCACGATTCATCAAAAGCCCTGGCGATCATATCCGTCTCTTCCTGATCGAAAGTTGAGAAGAGATCGACCAGATAATCCCTTGCATCCTGCGTCGTATATTCCTTGTCGTTTCCCTTCAAAGGAGCGAAGATCTCATAGAAAGGAAGACCGCCCTCATGACCGAGCAGTCTGGCCTTGGCCTTCATATACTCCCAGAATTTTGGAAGATACTCTTCCATTGCCGACATTAGTGCATCCAGAGTCTCTCTTTTCATGTGAGCATTCTTCAGAGTCTCATCAAGCGGGGAATCATATCCCCTCAGCTGGCAGTGTCTGATGACCTCCATCTTGATGGAATTCAAAGAGAAAGCGACAGCATCTCTGATGCGTTCATAAGACTTGAGTTCAGCCTCATAGGCATTCTTTCTGACAGCAGGATCAGGATCATAAGCCAGATTGCGGATATCGGAAAGATTGGTGATCTTTCCTTCATATTCCACAGGAACCGTTGAAGTCAGGAAACTCTGCATATCCGACCATGCGGAAGATCCGGAGATCTCATATAGACTGATGACCTTTTCGACCTCAGGAGAAAGCGTATATCTCGCATCTTCCTTGATATTCTTAAGATAGAATTCGTGTTCCTTCAGAAGTGGATCAGCATCGATGACACTTTGGAGATCATTCAATCCGGCAACATACTGGACCAGAGCGGTCCTCGGTGCAGCTGTCGCAGACATCTTTCCTGACAGCCTGCCAAGTATGGCTGCTGCCTTGAAATCTGAAGTATTCGTCGATTGAGACAAGGAAGCAAAAGAGAAGAGAGCGGATGCCTTCTTCATGAGTTCCTGATTGAGCTGTAACGCTCTGATCAGTTCATCCTTCGGATCTCCATTGAGAGAAGAAGCCATCTTTGTGAATTCGCTGATCAGTCGATCGAGTTCTGCTTCATCCGATGCAAATTTGGGATCATCATACCCTTTGTATAACACATCCAGTGACCATTCTTTATTCATGTTTCATACATTCCTTCCAGTAATGAATTATATCATCTGTCCTTCTCATTTACTTCTCATATGAACGGACAAAAAAAGACAGACGCGTTTGCGTCTGTCTTTCAGTATTTCGGGTCTTATTTCAGTTCTGCGAAGTACTTGATCGTTCTTACCATCTGTGATGTGTAAGAGTTCTCGTTATCGTACCAAGCAACGACCTGTACCAGGTAGCAGCCATCAGCAACTTTGGAAACCATTGTCTGGTTAGCATCGAGCAGAGAACCGAATCTCATACCGATGATATCGGAAGAAACGAGTTTTTCAGTTGTGTAGCCGAATGATTCGTTTGCATGTTCCTGCATAGCCTTGTTGATGCCTTCGACAGTGATGTCTTCGCCAGCAACGACAGCGTGTAAGATCGTCGTAGAACCAGTGACAGTCGGAACTCTCTGTGCAGCGCCGATGAGCTTGCCATTGAGTTCAGGGATTACCAGTCCGATAGCCTTAGCAGCACCAGTTGAGTTAGGAACGATGTTAGCAGCGCCTGCTCTAGCTCTCTGGAGGTCACCTTTTCTATGAGGTCCATCGAGGATCATCTGGTCACCAGTGTAAGCATGAACTGTAGTCATGATACCTGACTGGATCGGAGCGTAATCATTCAGAGCCTGAGTCATAGGTGCCAAGCAGTTTGTAGTACAAGAAGCAGCAGAAATGATCGTATCATCAGCTGTCAGAGTCTTGTGGTTAACGTTGTAAACGATTGTAGGAAGATCATTTCCAGCCGGAGCAGAGATGACGACTTTCTTAGCACCTGCATCGATGTGAGCCTGTGCCTTTGCCTTTGAAGTATAGAAGCCTGTGCACTCTAATACGACATCAACATCTAATTCGCCCCAAGGTAAATCAGCTGCGTTTGGTTTAGCATAGATAGTGATCTCTTTGCCGTCAACTGTGATGGAACCAGGGACCTTAACAGTCTTGCCATCTTCTTCCATTTCAGGTTCTTTTGAAGAAACTGTGTGGAGATTTTCGCCAAATGTACCGCAGTATCCACCCTGTGCAGAGTCATACTTCAATAAATTTGCCAACATCTTTGGGCTTGTTAAATCGTTGATAGCGACAACTTCGTAGCCCTCAGCACCGAACATCTGACGGAAAGCTAATCTACCGATACGTCCGAAGCCATTAATTGCAACTTTTACTGCCATAATTTAATTTTTCCTCCTATTTTATGACTACATTTATATTATAAGGTTTTTCCTTGAAAATTGAATAAGAATCGCTTGAAAAAAGGCCAAAAAAAGGAAGGATACGAGTATCCTTCCTTTCGGCAAATGTCAGCTTATTTGACGATGACAGAAACGATATGTGGGTTCGCGCCGTTGTACCAGTATAAGAAACCGGTCAGATCGACGACGTCACCGATATTGAGAGCTTCAACAGCCTCGTAGACATCAGAACCGTCATAGCACAGATAAGATTCAACAACGAAATTGTAGGTGTTTCCATCGACAGAAACATTGAAATACAGGTCAGAACCAGGTTCTCCGGAACCATCCCAGTTGTACAGGAATGCGACATCGTTGCCAGCTGCATCCTTTGAAGGTTCGACAGTCATGCCGGTGAAAGTGACGCATCTGTTCATCTTGTCAGCCAGTGAAGGATCAGCCAGGATCGCAGTCACATCTTCCGGCTGCGCAAACCATGTTTCAGAATCCAGGACAGTGACGACAGCTTCTATGATCTCGACTTCACCTGACCATTCAGACTTGATACCCTTGACCTGGACTTTAGCACCTGTGCCGGTACCCTTCCAGCCTTCAGAATAGTCAGTGGAAGTGACGACCTTAGCGAAATCATCTTCCGAGATGTTGATATCCTCGCCTTTGCCTTCGCAATAGACGAAGTATGCGCCATCCGGATCGGCCAGATAAAGCTTTGCGCCGTTCCAGTATGACTGAGCAGCCTGAACGAAGCCTTCGATCAGAACTTCATCGCCCATTGCCGCATTGACATACTGCGCATAAGTCATGACACCCTCGGATTTAGCATTCGGATCGAATGGTTCAACGGCCGGAGCATCCGGCGTTTCAGGGGCTTCATCCTTCTTGGCACAGCCTGCCAAGCTAAGGACCATCAATACGCCCAATAACACAGTCAGTAATTTTTTCATTTTTTCTCCTCCTAAAGTACTCTTTAGAACAATACTATGATAACACAAACGAAAATCAAGGGCATCACTTCCCGCCCCTGATCTTTCCTGATATGTAATATGCACCGATGCAGATCCACGCAAAGCCGAGCGCTCCAAGCAAGGCTTTGGACGTCCCCGGCAGAGGACCAAGTTCCTTGGTCGCGCCGACTGCCGTGCTCTGATCCAGATGGTAGAGAGATGTCAACTTTTCATAAAGCGCTGCGAAATACTGATCATCGATCGTCTCACTGCGCCTTGTGGATTTGCAGGTATTCTCGATCAGAGAACCTGCCGCATCCCTCAAAGAAGCAGAACCATTGAACACCGGCGTGACGAAACTGTCGCCGATGTGATCGATCAGAAGTTTCGAAGCGGCGATCTTGACATCATAATGCAGATCATAATCCGTTCCTGCGTTTTCCAGATATTCCTGATAGGCATCAGCGGCCTGGGCTTTATAAGTCACGGGAACATAGCCTTCGGTCTGACCATATCCGATCTGCACCTCGTTGGACAGAAGATACTGGCCAAAGAGCCACGAAGCGAGGACTTCCTGCGGATCTTCCTTGTTGAAGATGCACAATGAAGGACCTTGCGAGATCATATGCATCTCATTCACGTCATATTGCGGGATCGGACGCACGATCGTCTCAAAATCGACCAGCTGATCCTTAGGGATCTCGATCAGAGGCGCTTTGGAACCGATCCAGGTCGCACCTGCTGTTGAATCGATCGCAAAAATACACTGACCGGCGTTGAAGAAATTGCCCGGATAGGAAGAGATCTTGAAAGTTGAGAAAGCACCGGATGCCGCATGTTTGGAGATCTCGTAAAGGATCTCTTTTGTCGTATCATTGAAGATCAGGACTTCACCCTCATCGTTTGAATACGGGGCATGGAGCTGTTTCAGCATTGAGATCATCATATTGTCAGTCGACTTGTAGATGAAAGGGATCATGACCTTCTGGCCATTGAGCAGGAAAGTGCCCTCTTCATCCCTGGTCATCGCCGCCTCAGACATATCCCAGATCTCATCCCAGGTATAGACATCTTTGATCTGATATCCCAGCTTTTCCACATAAGTCTTATTGATATAAAGGACCTCGCTGGAGCGCATGAAAGGCAGCGCATAGTAGGAACCGCTGATCATGCATTCATCGAGGAATTCCGTGACCAGTTCCTCCTTCTTCGGACCATCGAAACGGACTTCAGTCCCTCCCAATCCATATCTCTCATCGATCAGAAGCTCATCCAGTTTCACGACCGTATTGCTTCCTGTCAGATAAGTCGCTATGTGATCCGGATAAGAGATACAGACATTCGGCGTCGTATTGGTGGCGATATTGGTGATCACATCGTTATAGATGCGCGAATAGTCCGTATACAGCTTCAGATTCACCTTTATATTCGGATAAAAACTCTCAAAATCACTGATTGCCTTCTTGTAGACATTGACCTGATTGATATTGGTATCGTTCTTCGCCCAGAAAGTGATCTCATAGGACCTGTTCTCATCGAAATCCTCAGGGATCACGAATTCATTCGAACCCTGTGAACCGTGACAGCCGCTCAATATAAGAACCAGGAAAAAGCTCACGATCAGAAGTGCAGTTTTTCTCATCCTTTGGTACCTCCTCTGGAAACGCCTTCCATGATCTTTCTATGGAAGATCAGGAAGATGATGATCAAAGGGATGGAGATGACCACGACAGCAGCCATCATCGCCGGGATGTTCTCTCTGCCAAAACCGGATTCCCGGATCGTCTGTATGCCATTGGAAACCAGGAAATAGTCCTCATCATCCGTGATGAGCCTTGGCCAAACATAGGCATTCCAGCATTCGATGACCTTCAGGATGAAGATCGTGACGATCGTCGGTGAACAGATCGGGATCATGACTTTCCACAGATACTTGAAATCCGAAGTACCGTCAACTTTGGCGGCCTTGTAAAGCTCTTCAGGGATCTGCTCAAAATTCTCTTTCAGCAGATAGATATAGAAGATGCTGGTGACGCTTGGCAATATGAGACCCGGGAAACTGTTCCTGAGCCCGGCATTGGTGATCGTGACAAAATTGGTGATGATGACCAGCTCATTCGGGATCATCATCAGAGACAGGAACATGGTAAAAACAAAGTTCCTGCCCTTGAACTCCAGTCTGGAGAATGCAAAAGCCGACAAGACGACGATGACCATCATCAGCACTGTGGTGACCAGTGTGAAGATCACTGTGTTACTGAAATACTTTGCCAGTGGTACAGCCGTGAAAGCCCGGATGTAGTTATCCAGTGTCGGAGACAGCGTAAAGAACTTCGGCACATATTCGGCGTTGTAGGCCGCATATGATTTGACCGAAGTCAGAAGCATCCAGTAAAACGGGAACAGAACGATGATCGCCCATAATATGAGCAGGACAAAGATCAGGGTTGACCAGATCCTGTTCCTTCTGCGGCTCTTTTTTTCTAATTCTTTGATCTCATCCATATTACTGATAGTGTACGTTCTCTTTGGAAACCAGAAGGTTGATGACAGTGATCGTCAGGACGATCGCAAACAGGATAAGGGCCGCTGCCGAAGCAAAAGACGGGTAACCTCCCGAATTGCCATACAGCATATCATAGACATAACCGACGATCGTGTTCATACCGGCTGCGTTCAGATCGATGCCAAAAAGCGCCACAACATCCGAATAAGCCTTGAATGCACCGATGAAACCGGTGATCACCAGATAAAACAAAGACGGTGAGATCATCGGCAGCGTGATCTTATAGAAAGTCCGCCATCTGGAAGTCCCATCGACCCTGGCAACATTGTAGTAATCCTTGTTGACTGAAGCCAGAGCGGAAGTCAATATCAGGATCTTGAAAGGCAGGACGACCCAGATGGTATAGAAACAAAGGACAAACATCTTCGCCCAATATGGTCCCTCGATGAAATCGATCGAAGAGAAACCGAAACTGTTCA
>JAILBD010000250.1 GCA_024681275.1 Erysipelotrichaceae bacterium | reverse complement strand
GATGTGATCCCGAAGATCAATGCGGTATCCAGGATGGATGACATGCTGAATGTCAACTATGTCGTCCGCTACCTGCTCGATAATTCCTTTGACTGCATGGCTTATCTGAACAAGATCGAAGAGATCAACACATTGCGCAAGGATCTGACAAAGCAGATGAGTGCACTTGCGCAGAGGATCATCGATCCTGAACGGAAGATCATCATCGTCTCTTCTTCTGCGTTCAGGGAAGGCCTTTGTGGGCTGATCGCCAATCGCCTGATGAACGAATACGGCAAGCCTGTCATCGTTCTGGCAGAGAGCGATGGCATACTGAAAGGCTCGGGAAGAGCTGTCAGGGGGTCCGACCTCTATGCGTATCTTTCGCAAAGAAAGGATCTGTTCCTGACCTTTGGCGGTCATGCGCAGGCTGTTGGCCTCAGCATGGAGAAAAAGGATCTGAACGAACTGCAAAGATACATCGATGAGAATCCTTTTGAATACGAAGAATATGAGAAGGACGTTCTGGTCCTGGATCCGGATATGATCGACATGGATCTGCTGGATGCACTCAAAAGCCTGGAGCCGTTTGGCACCGGTTTTGAGGAACCGCTCTTCGCTTTGGAAGACATCTCTTATAGACAGAAGTTCCTGGTCGCTTCCAGGTATCCGAAATTCATCCTGAACGACAGACTGGAGGCGATCAGCTTCCATCCTGCTCATCAGAACAGGGCTTTCGATACGATGCTTGGCCACCTGAAGAAGGATGACTACCATAAGGGCAAGATATCCTTCGTAATTGAAGATTTGATCTAGTTTTACTATAATTGATTTGTGTTATAAGGAGACTGAGATATGAATTTGAAAGATTATGTTGCAACGATTCCTGATTTTCCTTCCAAAGGCATCTTATTCAGAGATATCACACCTCTGATGGCAGACGGTGAAGCTTTTCACTCTGCCTGTGAAGCCCTGATCGAATATGCAAAGAAGATCGGTGCACAGGTCGTAGCGGGTCCTGAATCCAGAGGTTTCATTTTCGGTTGTCCTGTTGCCAATGAACTGAAGATCGGTTTTGTTCCGGTAAGAAAGCCGAACAAGCTTCCGCGTAAGACGATCTCTTACAAATACGATCTTGAATATGGATCAAATGAGCTGCATATGCATGCGGATGCGATCAAAGCGGGTCAGAAAGTCCTCATCATCGATGACCTTCTTGCGACCGGCGGTACGGTTGAAGCGACGATAAAGCTTGTTGAAGAGCTTGGCGGTGAAGTTGTCGGCTGCGCCTTCCTGATCGAATTGGAAGGACTGGGCGGAAGAGAGAAACTTGCCGGATACGACGTATATACCTTGATGAAGTATTAAACAAATCGAAGCTTAGCTTCGATTTTTTGGATTTGACGATGAAAGAACTGATCAGTACAAAAAAAGAGCTCTACGACGAGATCAATGCCTATATCAATAATCCCGAATCGCTGGCTCTCATCGACAAGGCCTATGATTATGCGTATGACAAGCACAAGGATCAGAGGAGGAAATCCGGTGAACCTTACTTCGTGCATTGCCTCAATGTCGCATATGAACTGGCCAAGTTAAGAACTGATCCCCACACGATCTGTGCGGGTCTTTTACATGACGTGATCGAAGATTGCGGTGTCACGAAAGAGGAGTTCGTCGAAGAATTCGGGATTGAGATCTATGAGATCGTCGAAGCAGTCACCAAGATCTCGAATCTGAAATTTACGGATGAGAAAGAGTATCAGGCTGTCAATCACAGAAAGATCCTGATCGCCATGGCAAAAGACGTCCGCGTCATCCTGGTCAAGCTGGTCGACAGACTGCACAACATGCGCACGCTGCAGTATCTGCCGCCGGAGAAACAGAAACGGATCGCCAGGGAGACGCTTGATGTCTATGCGCCGATCGCACATCGGCTTGGTATCGCCGAGATCAAGAATGAACTTGAAGACCTGTCTTTCTACTATCTGGATAACGAGAAATATCACGAGATCGCCAGACTTGTCGAATCCAAGAAATCCGAGAGAGACAAGCAGATCGATCTGATGATCGAAGACATTTCGATCGTTTTGAAGATGCACAATATTCCTTTCCGCATCTTCGGACGTTCCAAACACCTGTATTCCATCAACAAGAAGATGATCACCAAGAACAAGCGTTTCGATGAGATCCTGGATCTTCTGGCGATCCGCATCGTCACGCAGACCGAACTCAACTGCTATGAGATACTGGGTTACATCCATGCCGTTTACAGGCCGATCCCGGGACGTCTGAAGGATTACATCGCCATGCCGAAGATGAACATGTATCAGTCTCTGCATACGACGATCGTCGGTCCGGATGGCAGGATCTATGAAGTTCAGATCAGGACTGAGGAGATGGATAATATCGCTGAAAGAGGTATCGCCGCTCACTGGTCCTACAAGGAAGGAAAGACGAATTCCCAGAAGAAACTGATCGAAGAGCTCAACTGGCTCAAGGCTTTTGAAGAGAACACGGATGTGGATGCCAAGGAATACATGAACGACATCACGCACGACATCTTCAACGCCAACATTTACTGCATGACCCCGAGAGGACGCATCATAGACCTTGCGGCAGGAGCGACGCCGATCGATTTTGCCTACAGGATCCATACCGAAGTCGGAAACCAGACCGTAGGTGCTCTGGTCAACGGTGTATTGGTTCCTTTGAACACGCCGCTGAAGACCGGTGATGTCGTTGAACTGCGTACAAACAAGAATTCAACACCTTCCGAAGACTGGCTGAAGATCGTCAAGACCAACCATGCCCGCAACAAGATCAAGGCTTATTTTGCCAAGAAGGAACTGGAAGACAAGGAAGAACTGATCAAGGCCGGCGAGAACATGCTGAAAGATGAACTGAAGAAGCATGATCTCGATGTGGATGAATTCTTTGACACGAAGAAGCTGGACAATGTGGCTTCTGCTTTCCATCAGAACAATGCCAATGATCTTTTGTATGCCATCGGCTGCAAGTCGATGACGCCGATCGCCGTCGTTGAGAAACTGATCAAATTGGGCAAGAAGGAGCTGGATCTCGATTATCTGAACAAGATCACCAGAAAGAATGCTCAGAAGAACCGTTTCATTTCCAAGACCGGCATCGTCGTCGAAGGCGTCTCTTCCATGAAGATCGCGATCTCACCGTGCTGTTCACCTGTCTATGGAGACAAGATCGTCGGTTTTGTTTCCAAGGGACAGGGCATCAAGGTCCATCGGGCCGACTGTCCGAACATCATCAATGAAAAGCGCATCATCAATGTCGAATGGGATCAGGACAAACCTGATGTCAAATATGAGACTTCCATCAAGATCTTCTCGAAGGACCGTTCCTATCTGCTGACTGACCTCGTGACGGTCGTTGCCCAATATAAGGCGAACCTGACAGCTGTCAATTCGCAAGCCAACAGGGAAGATCTGACAGCGACGACTTCGATGTCATTCATCGTTTCCGACCTTGAACATCTGGAGACCATCATGGCGAATCTGCGCAAGGTGGACAGTGTGATCTCGGTTGAAAGAGCCATCAAATAGTGCTATTATTCTAGTATCGATCGACAAGGAAAATTAATCTTTGTTTCATCACACAGCGAGGAGCGCATGGTGCAAGGCTTCAGATGAAAGAGGAGGGACGCTTCCTTCGATGCCTGTCAAAAGCAGGCCGCAGCAGCTGCGTTAAAGCGATAAAGGGCATATCTTTCGATATGAACTAAGGTGGCACCGCGTTTATAACGTCCTTAGAAGGGACGTTTTATTTTATTTTTGAGGAGGTAACTATGCCATATCAGACTGTCAAAGGAACATACGATCTTCTGCCTGATACGATGATCAGATTCAATATGCTGTCCGACCTGTTCAGACAGTTCCTGAATCTTTATGGATACGGGGAGATCAAAACACCGGTATTTGAGTTCACGGGTGTTTTTCAGAAGGAGAACGATACATCAGACATGGTCACCAAGGAGATGTACACATTCTCGCCAAACGGCAAGGATTCCCTGACCCTGCGTCCGGAAGGAACGGCCGGAGTCATCAGGTCTTTTGTCGAAAACAAGCTTTACGGCGTCAATGAACTTCCTGTTAAGCTGGGTTACATCGAAGAGATGTTCCGCCATGAAAGACCGCAGAAAGGCCGCCAGCGTCAGTTTACACAGATGGGCGTGGAATGCATAGGCGATAAGGATCCTTTGATCGATGCGGAAGTCATAGCTTTAGGTTACTTCTTCATCAAGACCATCGGTCTGCAGGGCGTCAAGGTCCTGATCAACTCTCTTGGAGACAGCGAATCAAGACTCGGATACCGGAAGGCCCTGGAGGATTACTTCGGACCGCATAAAGAAGAACTCTGTTTCGACTGCCAGAACAGACTGCACAAGAATCCGCTCCGTATCCTGGACTGCAAGATCGATTCCGGTAAAGAGCTCGTGAAGCAAGCGCCCAAAATGGTCCTTTCCGAAGCATCTGCCGAGTACTTCGAAAAAGTGAAACACTATCTGGATGTGCTGGGTATCCCTTATGAGATCGATGACAGACTTGTGAGGGGTCTGGACTATTACACGGATACAGTTTTCGAGGTCGTCAGCACCAATGAGGCATCCGGTTCTCAGGCGACGATATTCGGCGGGGGACGTTATGACGATCTGGTGAAGGAGATGGGCGGACCGCAGATCTCCGGTATCGGTTTTGCGATCGGCGTCGAAAGACTGATGATC
>JAILBD010000240.1 GCA_024681275.1 Erysipelotrichaceae bacterium | reverse complement strand
GTAGAAGATAGCCTTGCCGATACCGATCTGCAGCGGGATGATCTCTTTATTCTCTATGAGGTCCGCAAATACGCTGTTTCTGATCTCGGTGGTCATTCCGCGGATGCCCAGAAAGGCATCCGAATTCCTGTTGCTGAGCATGCCTACCGCGTTGATCCTTCTTAAGACTCTCCATCGGATGTGTTCATAAAGATCAGGGAGCGGATCGGCTGCCTGAAGGATCTGCTCCGCAATGTACTTTGAAGAGAGGTCATAGAACTTCCTGGACCCTTCTTTGTGATGGACGATCAGATCTCCCGTGGTGTAGAGCTGTTCCAGGACGGAACGTGACGCCTTGGACTTCCCTTCCCAGTTGCCGCTCCAGTGCAGGGAGGAATGCCAATAGATGTCTCCTTTGACAGGCAGGGTCGAGGAGCTGACCGGACCGTGTCTTTCGATGTAGTCCAGGGTGAAGTCTTCCAGTTCCCTGAGGCCTTCGAATTGAGCTGCGTTGCGCGCGCAGAGGTCCCGATAGCTTCTGAAATAAGGCCAGTCTTCCGTGGGGATGATGGCGATCTCTTTGTCGAAGTAATCGAAGAGACGGCGGTCTTTATAGAGCAGGTCGTAGAGGTCTTTCTTCCTGAATCGTCTGACTCTGGACTGGAGCGTGAGTTCGGCGTTCTTGCCGACGGAGTCGACCGGGTCGTACTGGATGCAGCCCGTCTGTCTGATGTACTGATAGGCTCCCTCTTTCTTTTCGAATCTGTAGTCACCGAAAAGACCGTGCTTCATCAGCAGGAATCTTCTTGCAGTCTTTTTGTCGATGATGATCTTTTCCATATTTGAATATATTGTAACATCGGCGGATCAGGAAGTGCCGATATGATATAAAATGAGAGTAGAAGAAAAAGAAGAATATCATGAAAAAGACGACGATCAAGAAAATAAGCATAGTGGTGCTGCTGGCGGCGCTGATCCTGTCTTCTGTCGCTTTGGTCGATCTGATCAAAAAGGAGAAGATCAGAAGGGCCGAAGAAGAGGCCGCTTTAAGGGCGAAAGAAGAAGCGGAAAGGATCGCGGCGGAGAAAGAAGCCGCGCGTCTGGCTGAAGAAGAAGCGAAGCGCAAGGCTGAGGAAGACAGAAGAACGAGGAATCCTCTGACTGGTCTGCCGATGAAGGAGACCGCCATAGGCAAGCGTCCGGCGGCTTTCATGGTGGAGAACACGCCTCCAGCCCGTCCGCAATGGGGGATGGATGATGCGAAGTATTCCCCGGATATCATACTGGAGGGAGAGGTCGAAGGCGGCATCACCAGAACGATGTGGCTCTTTGCGGATTTCACTTCATTGCCGGAGCTGATCGGTCCGATGAGAAGTGCCCGTCCTCCTTATGTGCGTTTTTCTGAGCTCTTTGATGCCATCTACATCCACTGGGGTCAGAGCGATTCCGCCGGTTCCTACATCGGTGCCAGCGATGTGATCGCCAGGGACGGCGTCGACAACATCAATCAGCTGCAGTACCGCGGCCAGGTCGAACTGTTCGGACGCAACAGGGAGAGGGATGTCGCAATCGAACACACAGGCGTCGTCTATACGAAGAATCTCGTGCAGGCCATCAGCGAGTACGGATACAGGACGGACCGGATCGATGCGAACTTCACGTCTTTCGAATTTACGGATGAGGCAGTTCCTGTAAGCGATGAAACGTGCAACGATATCGTGATCACGATATCGAGCCGAAGCTGGGTCAAACACTGGACTTATTCCAAGGCGGACCAGCTCTATCACACCGATGATTTTGAGAACGGTCTGACCAGAAAGAACATCATCATCCTTTGCGATGAGACGGAATACATCACCAAGCCGGGTGCTCATTTCTCATATTGCAACTACCATCTCGATCATGGAGAAGGCAAGCTTGCCAGCATGGGTACCGTCATGGACATCAGCTGGAGCGTTGAGAAGGGCAAACTGGTGATCAGAGACACGAAAGGCCAGATCGTCAGTCTGAACCGGGGCAAGACCTATATCGCCTGGATCTCTTCCAACTTGGGCGGTTCGATCGAGATCAGCTAGATCTATCAATAGAAAAACACCATTTGAGAATGGTGTTTTTATTACGTTGTTTCTGTTTTCACAGAGATCCGCATGTATCAGAAATGGAGATGGGAGAGATCGATCCCAATCTCCTTTTTTTGTTTCTCTTCTTCTCTTTTATAGGAAGCGATATCGGCGCTGTTTTCCATGAACAGGTCATCCTCTTCTTCCTCGTTGGAGAAGTACTTCAAGAAGCGCTTCGGACAGCCCTGAGGTTCCGGCTTATGATCTCCATAGAGGAAAAAGTCTCCGTTAGTGATCAGTTGCCTGTGATCATACAGGGCATCTTCGGGTTCGTCCCGCCCCATTTATAAAAAAACATCTTTCGGTTATACTGAAATGATAAAATGAAGCTTTTTTAAGCCTAAGGTCCGTTTTCGGTGTCTGAATGGTGTGATGCAACTGCCGGTTGACAAAGTGAATGGCCGGCTTGGTGGTATGCAAATCCGGCAAAACGTATGATGAGAGCGGATGAAAAAGACATCCTTTCATTCAGGAGGTATTATTTATGATTCTTGCAGATAAGATAATTGAAAACAGAAAAAGGAATGGCTGGTCTCAGGAAGAACTGGCGGATATGCTGGATGTATCCAGACAGTCCGTATCCAAATGGGAGAGCGCACAGTCGGTCCCCGATATGAAAAAGATCATCCAGCTTTCGCAGATCTTCGGCGTCACTACGGACTATCTGCTGAAGGACGATCTTGATACAGCTGACTTTGAACAGACAGTTAGTTCAGACAGTTTCAATGAAAAAGTCAGAAGCGTATCCATGGAGGAAGCGAACGCTTTTCTTCAGTTCAATGAAAAGGCGTCTCTGCTGATCTCTGTCGGTGTCATGCTTTGCATCCTTTCTCCGGTCCCGTTGCTGTTCCTGAACGGCCTTGCCCAGACAAGCGACGGCAGGATCAGGGAAGAGGTCGCGAATGTTTCAGGCGTCATGATGCTTCTGGTCATGATCGCTGGCGCGGTGGCTCTGTTTATCATGACAGGGCTGCGCTATCAGCAGTATGACTATCTGGAAAACAGCCGTATCGATACCTTGTACGGTGTGAGCGGTTTTGTGAAAGAGTGCAAAAACGCATATGCCGAAATGCACAGCCGGCGTCTGATCATCGGTGTCATGCTTTGCATCATTTCGGTCGTGCCTGTGATCATGTGCGCACTGTTCCAGAACGATATGATCGCCATATTCGGCGTCTGCATTCTTCTGATCCTTTGTGCGATCGGTGTTCAGCTGATCGTTCACACCTGCATCATTGAAGAAGGATTTGAGAAGCTGCTGGAGACAGGCGATTACAGCAGAAAAAACAAAAAGGCGAGCCGTTTTGACGGTATCTACTGGGGCATCGTCACGGCGATCTATCTTGGTTGGAGTTTCTGGACGATGCGCTGGGGATTTACCTGGATCGTCTGGCCGATCGGCGGTGTACTGTTTGCGGTATACCGTGAGATCATGATGGCGATATTCAAAGAATGAATCTCTTCGTGAGATTCTTTTTTATGTGAAAGCTGATCAGAATATGGGATCGGAAACATGATCCGATCGATGTGCATCAAGCCCCGCTGTTACGGGGCTTTTCTATGCAATATAATGGAAACAGAAAGGCAAACAAAGACATGGAAGAACAGATGAAGAGATATATCGCTTTTTTGAGGGGCGTGAACATCAGCGGAAAAAACAAGGTTGATATGACTGTGTTGAAAGAGGAACTGATCGGAAACGGTTTTTATGAAGTTTCCTCATATCTGAACAGCGGCAATCTGGTCTTTTCTACGGAAGAAGATGATCCGGGGTCCAGGATCGGAAAGATCATAAAGGACAGATTTGAACTGGATATACCGGTCTATGTCATAGAAGCAGACGCGCTTCATCAGATACTGAAGAATGCTCCGTCGTGGTGGAACAGCGGCGATAAGGGAAGATACGATAATCTGATCTTCATCCTTTCGCAAGACAGTCCCGAGGATATATGCAGATCGCTGGGAGAGCCTTCCGATGGTCTGGAAAGGATACAGATATACGATCATGTCATCTTCTGGACTTTTGACAGAAAACTGTATCAGAAGTGTAACTGGTGGAAGAAGACGGCTTCAGCCGGCATAGCTGAAAAGCTCACGATCAGAACGGCTGCCACTGTCATAAAGGTCTGCGGACTGGCAGGACAGGTTCGTTAAATAAAGGAGAAGGGATCAGATGATCAGATGTGTGGCGATATATCCTCATCCTATGAGTGAGGAATATGCGGAAAAGGTCAGAAAGACGATCGGTCTGGCTGTAAGATACGGATTTACAGAAGTTTTTACGACGATCCATCTTCCTGAATACAGCCTCGACCAGCAGCTGGATGCGTTTGAGATGATCGCGGGATATGCCAAGGAAAAGGGTCTGGAAGTCACTGTCGACATCGGAGGTCCGTTCTTTGACAGGATACTGAACAGCGAAAAGGATCTGAATAGAATGAAGGAGATCCCTTTCGATTTTGTCAGGCTGGACTATGGCTACGATGCCAAGCAGATCCAGAGGCTGTATGAGGAACTGGATCTTTCCGGTTTCGTCCTCAATGCTTCGATGTTTGACAAAGAAGAGATCCTAAGGCAGGTCAAAATATTAAAACAGATCGATCCGAAGATGGAGATCAGAACCTGCCACAATTTCTATCCGAGAAAGGACACGGGACTTGATGAAGTCTTTGCGATCAGGCAGGATTCTTATTTCAGGGATCTCGGTATCCCGGTCTATTACTGCGTCCCGACTCATTCCAATCCCCGCGGTCCGCTTTATGAAGGCCTGTGCACGCTGGAAAAGCACCGCTACGCTCCATTGAGAGAGATCCTCTGTGATCTTTATCTGGATCATCACATAGAAGCACTGATGATGTCTGATGAATGGCTCAGCGAAGAGGAGTTCATGGAAGTGGATAGGACGCTTTCTCTTTTGAGTGAGCCTTTAAATGAAACTATTGAAATCGGAGTTCTTCTTGCCGGGACTATCACTGGTAAAGAGAAGGAGATCGTCCTGCAGGAACATGCCTTCCGTTATGATTCGGGCCTGGCAATCCTGAGATCCCGGTCATCCAGACAGATGGCTGAATTCGCAAGTGCGATCGAAAAGAACGATGCTGTTGAGCGGGAAGCGGGAGCCATCACGATCGATAACAGCCTGTATAAGAGATATTCGGGAGAACTGCAGGTCGTGCTGAAAAAGCAGGATGCTGACGAAAGGGTGAACGTGATCGGAAAAGTGAAGGATTCGGACGATCTGATCAGACTTGCAAGATTCAGAGAGGGGATCAGATACGTGTTTGTCGAGGCAGAGGAATAGCGGAAAAGAACGTTCGGTCGTTTATTGCGATATACTGTGAAAAACGGTATTTTATGCGTCCCATCCGTGA
>JAILBD010000221.1 GCA_024681275.1 Erysipelotrichaceae bacterium | reverse complement strand
GCGAAGAGACAGTACACGTTCTTCAACAATCAGCTGGATGTGAAGTGGTTCACGGATAGGGATGAGGCAATGGAAGAGGTGAGGAAATGGTTGACCTGAGCAGGATGGAATACCTGATAGGAGCGGATGCCCTGGCCAGAGTGAAGCAGAAGAAGGTGCTTCTCTGCGGCTGCGGGGGTGTCGGGTCTTTTGTGGCTGAGGCCTTGTGCCGCTCGGGACTGGGTCATATCACCCTGCTGGACTATGACTTGGTGGAGCCTTCCAATCTGAACAGACAGTTGATGTCCACGAAAGAGAATATCGGCATGATAAAAGTCGAAGCACTGAAGAGAAGGTTGGAGGAAGTTTCCGATACCGTTGTCGATACGATCAGGACATTCATCGATGAGGATTTCGAACTCGATAAGGATTACGACTACGTCATCGACTGCATCGATACGCTGACGGCGAAATTTACGCTGGTGAAGAAGTGTCATGAGAAGGGCATTCCTGTACTCTGTTCATTGGGTTCAGCGAGGCGTCTGAAACCGGAAAAGATCACACTGACGACGCTCGACAAGACCAGGAACGATCCGCTGGCAAAGGCTTTCCGCGGGATCGTGAAGAAAGAGGGCTATCGCAAGAAGATCGAGGTGGTCTTCGTCGATACGCCGGCTGTTAAGACCAATGTCGTCAGAGAGGGCAACACAAACAAAGAAAAATACCCGCTGGGTTCGGCAGTGTTCACTGTCGGCAGCGTGGGATTATATATCGCAGAGGTCGTCTATGAGAGACTGATCAGGGAGGAAATATGAAATTTGCGGATTATAAATATGAACGATTGAATTATGAAGACATGAAGGTGAAGTATGAAGAGCTCCTGGCAAAGCTCAAGGGCAGCCAGGATGCCGAAAGCTTCATGAAGGTCTTTGATGAGATCAACGAATTCAGAGGCCATGTCTTTTCCATGCAGACGCTGTGTTCGATCAGACATACCATCAACACGGCTGATGAATTCTACAATGAAGAGAATGAATACTGGGACAACACCATGCCGCTTCTGCAGGTCTATGAAGTGGAGCTGGCCAAGACCATGCTGGAGAACAGGTTCAGGAATGAAGTCGACATCCCTAAGGCCTACTATCTGGGTCTGGAGAATACGCTGAAGTCTTTCTCGCCGGTCATCATCGAGGATCTGCAGGAAGAGAACCGTCTGGCGACGGAATATGGAAAACTGAAATCTTCAGCGAAGATCGAATTTGATGGAGAGGTCTACAACCTGGCTTCGATCGCACCACTGATGAACGATGATGACAGGGATGTCAGAAGAAGGGCGACAGAAGCTTATACGCGTTTCTTTGAAGAGAATGAAGAGAAATTCGATGAGATCTATGACAAGCTGGTCAAGGTCAGGGACCGCATGGCCAAGAAGATGGGTTATGAGAATTTCACACCTTTAGGCTACATCCGCATGAACCGTCTGGATTATGACCAGGAGATGGTCAAAAAGTACAGGGATCAGGTCATCGAGGACATCGTTCCTTTGACGGTGGAACTCAGAGAGAAACAGGCAAAGCGCATCGGCGTCGACAAGCTGATGTGCTACGATATCAATTACAATTTCAAGACAGGTAATCCGAAACCGCACGGCAGCATCGACGAGCTGGTGCAAGCTGCTCTGAAGATGTATACGGAGATGTCTCCGGAGACCGGTGAGTTCTTTAAGATGATGGTCGATGGAGAGCTCTTTGATCTGCCGACCAGACCAAACAAGGAGATGGGCGGTTACTGCACGGGCATCTATGACTACAAGGTCCCGTTCATCTTTGCCAATGCCAACGGCACTTCCGGTGATGTCGATGTGCTGACCCATGAAGCCGGTCATGCCTTCCAGGCTTTCTGCACCATCAAAAACGTGCGCATCCCTGATCTGGCTTTCCCGACGATGGAGTCGGCGGAGATCGATTCGATGTCCATGGAATTCTTCGCCCATCCGTGGAGCCACCTCTTCTTTGGCGATGAGGCGGAAAAGTATCATTACTTCCACATCGCCGATTCCCTGAAATTCCTGCCTTACGGCTGTCTGGTCGACCACTTCCAGCATGAGGTCTACAATCATCCGGAAATGACACCGGCAGAAAGAAAGGCCTGCTTCAGGAAGCTGGAGAAGATCTACAAGCCGGATGTCGATTATGAAGGGTTCGATCTTCTGGAAAGAGGCGGCTACTTCTACAGACAGGGCCACATCTTCCAGTCTCCGTTCTATTACATCGATTACACGCTGGCGCAGGTCTGCGCACTGCAGTTCTTCGTCAGGATGCTGAACAAGGATGAGGATGCCTGGAAGGATTATGTCCACATCTGCTGTCTGGGCGGTTCCAGGACTTTCACTGAGATCGTCAGAGAAGCGCATCTGAAGGTCCCATTCGAAGAGGGTTGTCTCAAGGAGGTCTCTGCCCGCATGAAGGAAGAGCTCGACAGCATCGATGACAGCGCATTCTAGGAGGGAAAATGTTCAGACCTTTATTACGAAGCAAACAGGCCATGTCCACTGAAGAGTGCCTGGAGATCCTGAAGAATGAGAAAAGAGGTGTCCTGTCCGTCAATGGAGATAATGGCTATCCCTATGGGCTTCCGATCAATCACTATTACGATCCGGAAGATGGAAAGCTCTACTTCCATTGCGGAAAGGTCGGGCACAAGATCGATGCGCTGAAGAGGGATCCGAAAGCCTCGTTCTGCGTCATCGACGGCGGTCATCAGGAGCCCGGAGAGTGGTTCCTGCGTTTCAACAGCGTCATCGTCTTCGGAAAGATCGAGTTCATCGAAGACGAGGAGATCATCGCCGCCAAGGCGAGACAGCTGTCCTATAAGTTTACAAGTGATGATGATCACATCGATGCAGAGATCGCCAGATCTTTGAAGGGTACGGCGATGTTCGCGATGAATATCGAACATATCTGCGGCAAAAATGTCAAGGAGGAGTAGAAAATGAAGTATGCGTTCATGAACGGCATCATCCTCGACGGCAGCAGGGATATGGAGCCGGTCAGGGGAAAGACGATCCTGGTCAAAGATGACAGGATAGAGGACATCGTTTCCGATGAAGGATCTTTTGATGACTATGAAGTCATCGATCTGAAGGGCGGCTATATCATGCCGGGCCTCATCAATATGCATGTCCATCTGGCGGGAAACGGCAAGCCGCAGAAGAAACAGAGGGACAACACGAAGCTGGTCAACCTGCTGTTTTCCAATCCGATCAGCGCAGCTGTCGCTCACAGCATGGTCAAAAACTATGCGAAGCTGGAACTGCTCAG
>JAILBD010000215.1 GCA_024681275.1 Erysipelotrichaceae bacterium | reverse complement strand
GATCTCTAGCTTTGATGATCCTTCCGTTTGGCATTGTTGCTTACCTCTTCTATTTCATTATACACAGTTTTTGTTGTGCTATCATTAATGTAAGGGAGATAATAACATGATCATTCAGAGTACGAGAGTATACATTGCTTCAACTTTGATGCCGGCCCAGATCGAGCTGGAGGGAAGCAGGATAAAGGCTGTTTATCAGTACGGTGAAAAGGAAGCCGATGTGGATTACGGCGATCTCAGGATCGTTCCGGGTTTCTATGATGTCCATACGCACGGATATCACGGTTATGACGCGACTGCCGGCGGAAAGGAAGGTCTGAGAGCGTGGCTGAAGGACATGCCGAAAGAGGGCGTCTGCGGCATCTGTCCGACGACTTTGACGCAGGCTCATGACACCTTGAAGAAGGCCGTCGCTGAGATCGCGGAAGTCAAGAAGGAGGATCCGGAGGGAGCGCAGATCCTGGGTATTCATTTCGAGGGACCGTATCTCGATGTCAAGTATAAGGGTGCTCAGCCGGAAGAATACATCGTCAAGGGAACGGTCGAAGAGTTCAAAGAATATCAGGAAGCCTGCGGTGGGCTGATCAGGATCATCACGATGGCTCCGGAACACGATGAAGGTTTCGAGCTGACCAGATATTGCGCGGAAACTGGTGTCTGCGTCTCGATCGGACACACCGATACGACTTATGAGACGGCCATCCTGGCTCTGGCCAACGGCGCCAAGGGTTTCACGCACACCTACAATGGCATGACGGCTCTGGGCCACAGGGCAAATGGCGCGGTCGGCGCGGCTTTCAGGAGCCACGACACCTATGCGGAATGCATCTGCGATGGCAACCATTCGACGCTGGCCGCTTTGAACATCTTCTTCAGAGAGAAACAGGGTTTCGGCGTCATGGTGACGGACTCCCTCATGTGCAAGGGCTATGAGGTCGGTTCCGTATTTGATTTCGGTGGACAGGATGTGGAGATCTATCCGGATGGTTCCGCACATATCACGACCGGAAAGAAACAGCTGGCCGGTTCGACCCTGAAGGTCAATGAGGGTCTGAGGATCCTGGTCGAGAAGGCCCTGGTCCCATTTGAAACCGCGCTGGATGCCTGCACGATCAATCCGATGCGTTATCTGGGTATGGATGATCACAAGGGAAGGATCAAGGCGGGCTTCGATGCGGATATCGTCGTGCTGAATGATGACTATTCGATCAGGCAGACATACTGCTTGGGCAAGGAACAGTTATAAAAAGGAGATGGACTGTGGCAAGACACAGTCTTTCAATAGGGTTATGAAAAAGATCAGGATACTGTTGTTCATATTGTTGGTGATAGGAGGCGGAACGATGTTGTTTGGCTGCTCAAAGAAGACGAAAGAAGTGACGATAGAGGATATGCAGAAAAGGGATCCGAAATATGAAGGTCTCTGTGCGGTGACTTATTCTCATGGCGGCGGCATGGAAGGTTCATCCCATCGCATCGAGTATGAGAAGAAAGAGGATCAGGTCACGCTGACTTTTTCCGACAGTGATGATCCCGGTCAGGCGGATCTGGTCTGCGTGTATCGGGTCAAGGACATCTTTGATGAACTGGATGATTTCGTAAAGAAGTACAACCTCTCCGTCTGGGAGGATTTCCCGGAGTCGGAAATGGAAGTTCTGGATGCGCCGAGCACCAGCGTATCTCTGACTTTCCTTCCTCCGGAGGGTGAAAGATTCCCGAAGTGGGTGAGTATCGATTACGACAGAGAGATCCCGCGTGAAGGCTACGACATCCTGAAAGAACTGATGTCAAAGATCATCGCCTTGAGAGATGACAAGGATCTGGTCGATGTCTATTTTGAAGGAGATCATGAGATCCGCGTGGGCAGGGATATCGAAAACAGCGATGAGGAGATCAGGGACATCCTGCTGGGTTACTGGAGCACGGATGAAAAGCGTTTCGATGTCAACACCTATACGGAGGAGGCGGATCTGCTGCTTCCTGATCAGGAATGGAAGCATTATGTGCTGAAGGAGCAGGTCAATGAACCTTACAGGGACAGCGATTCTTCCTGGTATCGGATCTATGCCGGCAAGGAAGATGAGACGGATCTGCTCTATGTGAGCGTGAAAGGACCGTATATCCTGGTGGAGGACGGTGCAGATCTGAGCATCCAATTTACAAGAGGCAGATAGAAAAAAGGACTTGTCCGGATGGGCAAGTCCTTATATTATTATTTGTTCCTTCTGTTTCTGATGAACTTCCAGAGTTTGTACCCGGCAAAGCCGAGGATGACCAGGAAGAGGATGGTCCAGATGTTGTAGACGACGTCGATGAGGAAGTCTTCGATGC